>NZ_JBHWVO010000002.1:0-196457 GCF_042736635.1 Streptomyces sp. NPDC060035 | reverse complement strand
TCCGCCGGGGGCCCCGCGCGGGGGGGCCCCCGGGGGCGCGCCGGCGGGGGCCCCCCCCCCCGCCGCCGCGGGGTTTTTGCCGGGGCCCCCGGCGCCGGTGTCTGCCGTATGAGGTTGTCCGCGCGACGCCGTCATCCCCGAGTCGGACGGCGTCCCGCAGCTCTCGGCCTGGCTCAGCTCTCGGCCAGGATGTGTGAGAGCTCCGTATCGAGGTCGAAGTGACGATGCTCGGTGCCCGGCGGAACCGCGGCGTCGGTCCTTTTCAGGAACGACTCCAGGGCCCTTGCCGGAGCCTCCAGCAGGGCTTCGCCCTCCGGGGAGCTCAGTGCGATGCAGACGACACCCTGGCCGTGACTACGTGATGGCCAGACGCGAACGTCTCCGGTGCCGGTGGGCCGGTGCAGCCCCTCGGCAAGGAGGTCACGGGCGAAAACCCACTCGACCGTCTCCTCCGCTCCGGTGTGGAAGGTGGCGTGCACGGCATAGGGGTCGGCCGTGTCATACCGCAGGCCCGCGGGTACAGGCAGTGAGGACTCGCTCGACACAACGAGGCGCAGGTGCAGCTCGCAGCTGACCGTGGTGTTCATAAGCGCCAGGGCCTTTCGCTCAGTGTGCGCTCGGGGATTCGCACGTCGGCGAAATCGACATGCCACCTACGGTGGTGTTGTAAACCCCTCTGACCTATTTGTGATGCTTCGGGTGCCTTGTGGGGCGGTGTGTAACTTTGGGTGATGCGTCCATTCCAGTGACCAGAACCGTTCGGGTAGGTTGGGCTTCATGAATGCGGAGAGTGACGAGCGGAGCGAGGTCGCCTCAGGGCCGGCCGCCGAGCCCGCGGCGGGGGACGAGGCGAAAGCCGAAAGAGAGCTGGGCTCGCGGGCGCCGGAGTTCATCAAGGCGTCCCGGGTGCTGCATGTGAGCTGGCAGGTCGGCATCTTCGTCGTCGGCCTCGCGGTGGTCGGGGCGGGCATCGTGATGCTGCCGCTGCCGGGGCCCGGCTGGCTGGTGATTTTCGGGGGCATGGCGATCTGGGCGACCGAATTCGTCTGGGCGCAGCTCGTCCTGCGCTGGACCCGGCGCAAGGTCACCGAAGCTGCTCAGCGCGCCCTTGATCCCGAGGTGCGGCGGCGCAACATCATCCTCACCACGGTGGGGCTCGTGATCATCACCGTGCTGGTCGGGATCTACGTCTGGAAGTTCGGGATCACCATGCCGTGGAAGATCGAGCAGTGACCTGACGGTGGTCCGGGGGCACCGCCGGCGTGGGGTAATGTTTGCCGTGCGCCGGGGCGATTAGCTCAGTGGGAGAGCGCTTCGTTCACACCGAAGAGGTCACTGGTTCGAACCCAGTATCGCCCACCCCGTACCGATGGCCCGGAAGCTTCAGTCGAAGCTTCCGGGCCATCGGTGTTTTCGCATGCAGTTGTTCGGCGGGCCGGGCGTTTCGCTGATTTTCGTCCGAACCGTTGACGCGCCGGGTGCCGCTCCTTACTTTGACCCAGCAAGCGCTTTCTAAAACGATTCAATGCGACGGTGGGGGCTAGTTATGTCTCGGAACAACGGCATGGACCGGCGGCAGATGCTGAAGCTGGCCGGCCTCTCGGCGGCCGGTCTCGGCCTGACCGCGGCCGGTTGCGGCTCAGGTGGAGGCAGCGGTTCCGGGGGTACGGTCACCATCCGGCACTCCTGGTGGGGCGCTGACGACCGGGCGAAGAAGGTCCAGCAGTGCGTCGCCCTCTTCGAGAAGAAGCACCCGAAGATCAAGGTAAAGACGGACTTCCAGCAGTACGGGGACTTCTGGAAGAAGTTCAACACGCAGGCGGCAGGCGGCAACGCCCCGGACGTCATCCAGAACGCCGTGACCTTCCTGCGCAAGTACGAGGCGAAGAACGTCCTCCTCGACCTCAACCCCCAGGTGGAGAAGGGCAATCTCAGCCTCGACGGTTTCCGTTCCGGGCTGGAGAAGTTCGCGGAGGTCGACGGCAAGCTGCTCGGCGTGCCGGTCGGCAGCAACTCGATGGCCCTGGTCATCGACGAGAAGGTCTATGAGAAGGCCGGCATCGTCCCCGAGATCGGCTGGACCTGGGACGACTGGTACGCGGGCCTGCAGAAGATCAAGAACGGCCAGAAGATCGCCGGTGACGCCGGACCGCACGGCGTGATGTACCTGTACGACCTGATACTCCGCCAGAACGGCAAGGCCTTCTTCACCGAGGACGGCATGGGCTTCGGTGAGACCGAGCTGCTGCCGTACTGGACCGAGGCCCTTGCGCGGGTCAAGTCGGGTGTCTACGCCGACCCCAAGAAGGTCGAGCAGATCAAGCCCGCCTCCGCGACCGCCAAGGGACTCTCCGCCGGAGAGTTCACCTGGGACAACTTCTCCGTCCGCTACAGCGCGGAGGGCAAGAGCAGCTACGGCCTCGCGCCCATCCCCAGCACCGACGGAAAGAGGACCGGCCAGTACCTGGGATCGCTGATGCTCAGCGCCTCGGCGCGCACCAAGCATCCGGCCGAGGTGGCGACCTTCATCAGCTTCATGACCCACGACCCCGCGGTCGCCCGGATCATGGGGTACGACCGCGGCGTACCCGCCACCACTGCCCAGTTCGAGGCCTTCCAGCCCACCGACGCCCCCAGCAAGGCGATCGCCGCGTACGAGACCGCGATCGCCGACGCGAACATCCTCGAGCCGATCACCCCGCACCCGGCGGGCGCCGACGTGATCGAGGCGGCCTTCCTGCGTATCTCCGCCGACCTCTCCCTGGGCAAGGCCTCGCCGAAGGACTCCGTGAAGCAGTTCTTCTCCGAGGCCAAGACCGCACTCGCCTCGAACTGAGAGGGACCGCGGTGACTCACATCCAGACCTCCTCGGGCGCTCTCGCGCCCGGGGACGACCGGCCCGCGGACAAGCGGATCGGTCCCGCAGGAGACGCGCCACCTGCCGGTCCCCAGCGGTCCGGCAGCCGCGAGAATCTGGCCGGCTATCTGTTCATGTCGCCCTGGATCGCGGGCTTCCTGTTCATGATCGCCGGGCCCATGGTGTTCTCGCTGTACCTCTCGTTCACCGAGTACAACCTGTTCGAAGCCCCGCGCTGGATCGGCCTGCAGAACTTCACCGACATGTTCGCCGACCCCCGTTGGCGTCAGTCGGTCAAGGTCACCTCCTGGTACGTACTGATCGGCACCCCGGTCAAACTGGCCGCCGCACTCGCCGTCGCGATGCTGCTCGCTCAGAAGCGGTGGGGTCAGTCCTTCTACCGGGCGGCCTTCTACGCCCCGTCCCTGATCGGCGCGAGCGTGTCGGCGGCCATCGTCTGGCGCGCGCTGTTCTCGGACGACGCCCTCGTCGACCGTACGCAGAAGGTGTTCGGCGTCGAGGTGGGTGGCTGGATCGGCGACCCCGGGATGATCATCTACGCGCTGATCGCCCTCACCGTCTGGCAATTCGGTGCCCCGATGGTCATCTTCCTGGCGGGCCTCAAACAGGTCCCGCGCGAACTGTACGAGGCGGCCGAGGTGGACGGAGCCGGCCCCTGGCGCAGGTTCTTCCACATCACCCTGCCGATGATCTCGCCGGTGCTGTTCTTCAACGTCCTGCTGGAGACCATCCACTCCTTCCAGATCTTCGGCTCCGCCTACATCGTCAGCAACAGCACCTGCGGACCGGCCGACGCGACGCTCGTCTACACCTGTTACCTGTACGAACAGGGCTTCGCGAACAGCCGGATGGGCTTCGCCTCCGCCATGGGGTGGCTGCTGCTCGTCGCGGTCGGCCTGGTCACCGCCGTGCTGTTCTGGTCCCAGAAGCGCTGGGTGCACTACGAGGAGGGCGGCCGATGAGTCTCCTGAACGCAGCCGTACGACGCCGGGGACCCGGCGCGCTTGCCTGGCACCTCGGTGCGCTCGTCATCCTCGCCGTGGTCCTCTACCCGGTGGTGTGGACGATCGGCGCCTCGTTCAAGCCGAGCGCGGACATCATCGGCGCCCTGGACCTGTTCCCGGCCGACCCCATCACGGACAACTACACCCGGCTCACCAGGGGCATCGCCGACATCCCCATCTCGACGTTCTTTCTGAACTCGGCGTACATCGCCGTCGGTTCGGTCATCGGAGTGGTGCTGTCCTGCTCGCTGACGGCGTACGCCTTCGCGAAGGTCCGCTTCGCCGGCCGCAACGTCATGTTCGCCATCATGATCGGCACCCTGCTCCTGCCGTACCACGTACTGATCATTCCGCAGTACGTGCTGTTCCAGAAGCTGGAGCTGATCAACACCTTCACGCCGCTGCTCATCGGCAAGTACCTCGCCACCGACGCCTTCTTCGTCTTTCTGATGGTGCAGTTCATGCGCGGCCTGCCCAAGGAGCTCGACGAGGCGGCGCGGCTCGACGGCTGCGGGCACCTGAGGATCTACTGGTCGATCGTCATGCCGCTCTGCAGGCCCGCGCTCATCACCAGCGCCATCTTCACCTTCATCAACGCCTGGAACGACTTCATGGGTCCGCTGCTGTATCTCAACGAGCCGGACAAGTACACCGTCTCGATGGGCCTGAAGATGTTCATCGACCAGGACGCGGTGGCGGACTACGGCGGCATGATCGCCATGTCGCTGGTGGCCCTGCTGCCGGTGCTGGCCTTCTTCATCGCCTTCCAGCGCTACCTGATCGACGGCATGGCCACCTCCGGCCTGAAGGGCTGAGGCGCACCATGACGACGAAGACCCGCACCGTGGAACGGCGTTCGCGATTCATGGACCGCTTCGGCCTGTTCTCCGAATGCCTGCTCACCGGCGTATGGATCGCCGTCGCCGCCCTGCCGCTCCTCACGTTCCCCGCGGCCTTCGCCGCGGGGACCCGGCACCTGCGCCGCCACCTGGCGGGCGAACACGGCGGTCTGCGGGAATTCGTCACCGACGCACGCGCCGCTGCCCGCGGCGGCTGGCTCGTCGGTGTGTCCGTGTGGGCCGCCGGAGCACTGCTGTTGCTGGACCTGTCGGCCGTACAGGCCGGGCTGCCCGGCGGTCCCTTCGTGGGCGCCGTCGGCATCCTCGCACTGATCGGCTACCTGGTCGCGGTCGTGCGCGCCGCCGCGTGCTGGGAGCCCGGTGTCAGCTGGCGGATCCTCCTGGCCGCCGCGGGCCGCCGCACGGTCCGTGACCCGGCCGGCTCCCTCCTGCTGGTCTGCGGGATGGCCGTCGTCGTGCTCTCCGGCGCGCTGGTGCTGCCGCTGGCCGTACCCGTCGTCGGGGCCGTTGCAGCCGCCGCCACCGCTGTAGAGGCGCGCCGGCTCGCCCGCTGACCCCCCTCGCGCCACCTTCTCGATGTCCCCGATCCGTACGGAGAGAGGCACAACCATGTCCAGGATGCCCCGCAGAACACTCCTGAAGGCCGCAGCGGCGGCCGGCGCGGCTGCCCAGTTCAGCTGGTCCCTCGGCGCCACCACCGCAACCGCCGCCCGGAGCACGGAGAAGACGACCGAGCCCGTCCCCCTCACCTGGCTGGAGTCCGGCGAGCTCGGCGCCGCCCCCGGGTCCACGCTGGGTGTGCCCTGGCCCAGAGGGCAGTACGCCAAGGACCAGACGTTCGCGCTGGCCACCGAGGACGGCAAGGACGTCCCCGTACAGACCTGGCCCATCGGCTACTGGCCGGACGGCTCGCTCAAATGGACCGCGCACGCGGTCGGCCCCCAGGTCACCGCCAAGAAGTTCGCACTCACCGCCGGGACCCCCGCCGCCCCGGAGAAGAAGGTCACCGCCACCCGCGCGGGCGGCACCATCACTGTCTCCACCGGGGTGATCACCGCCAAGCTCGGCACGAACGGAGCCGCCCTCGTCAAGACCGTCACCCGCGGCTCCACCGAGATCGCCCGCAACGGCCGGCTCGTCCTGCTGCGTCAGAACGAGATCGAGGACGGCGACCAGGGCATCGAGAAGTACGAACGCTTCGAGAGCGTCATCGACGAGGCGGCGATAGAACAGGACGGCCCCGTCCGCGCCGTCGTCCGCATCGACGGCAAGCACCGCAAGGGCTCGCGCTCCTGGATGCCGTTCTCCGTACGGTTCTACTTCTACGCGGGCGCGGACTCCTTCCGGATGATGCACACCATCACCTACGACGGCACCCAGGAACCCGGCAAGGCGAGCGGCGACTTCATCCGCGGCCTCGGTGTCCGCTTCACCGTCCCGATGCGCGACGCCGCCCACGACCGCCACATCCGCATCGGTGGCGACGGCACCGGCCTCCTGCGCGAGGCCGTGAAGGGCATCACCGGACTGCGTCGCGACCCGGGCGCCGCCGTGCGCGAGGCCCAGTTCGCCGGCCAGAAGCTCCCCGACCCCGCCACCTGGGACCAGCGGGTCACCACCCGCCTCCAGTACATCCCCGAGTGGGGCGACTACACGCTCTCCCAGCTCTCCGCCGACGGCTTCGGACTGCGCAAGCGCACGAAGAAGGGCCACGGCTGGATCGCCGCCGGGGGCGGCACGCGGGCCTCCGGCTTCGGATACGTCGGCGGGCCGAGCGGCGGATTGTCCTTCGGGCTGCGCGACTTCTGGGAGAAGCACCCCGCCCAGCTCGACATCCGCGACGCCCAGACCGACGAGGCCGAGGTCACCCTCTGGCTCTGGTCACCCGAAGCCCGGCCCATGGACCTGCGCTTCTACCACGACGGCATGGAACAGGACACCTACGCCGAACAGCTCGAAGGCCTCAACATCACCTACGAGGACTACGAACCCGGCTTCGGCACCCCGTACGGCATCGCGAGGACCAGCGAACTCCTCTTCTGGGCCAACGAGTCCACCCCCGCCGCCGAGACTCTCGCCCAGCAGGTCGACGCCGTACGCACCCCGCCCCAGCTCGCCGCGCCGCCCAAGCAGCTCATCAAGGCCAAGGTCTTCGGCGGGCTCTTCGCCGAACCCGACCGGTCCAGTGCCGCCAAGTCGAAGATCGAGGACCACCTGGACTTCCTTTTCACGTACTACAAGGACCAGGTGGAGATGCGCCGTTGGTACGGCTTCTGGGACTACGGCGACATCATGCACACCTACGACCCCACCCGCCACCAGTGGTGCTACGACGTCGGCGGCTACGCCTGGGACAACTCCGAGCTCTCGCCCGACCTGTGGCTCTGGTACGCCTACATGCGCTCGGGCCGCGCCGACATCTACCGCTTCGCCGAGGCCATGACCCGGCACACCGGCGAGGTCGACGTCTACCACCTCGGCAAATGGGCCGGACTCGGCACGCGCCACGGCGTCCAGCACTACGCCGACAGCGCCAAACAGCAGCGCATCGCCAACACCACCTACCGCCGCATGTTCTACTTCCTCACCGCGGACGAGCGCGTCGGTGACCTCATGCACGCCAACGTCGACTCCGACGAGACCTTCCTCGCCCTCGACCCCATCCGCAAGATCCGCACCGAGCCGTACACCCCCGACCGGCACGCCCTGTCCATCGGCTTCGGCACCGACTGGAGCGGGCTCGTCTCCGCCTGGCTCACCGAGTGGGAGCGCCGCGGACCCAAGTGGGAGAAGGCCAGGGACCGGGTCCTGTCCACCATGGAGACCATCGCCGCCCAGCCCAACGGCTTCGTCCAGGGCGTCGGTCTGTACGACCTCGACACGGGGAGGTTCGCCATCGCCGAGAAGCCCGAGGTCGGTGTCTCGCACCTGTCGGCCATGTTCGGCCTCGTCGAACTCAACGCCGAACTCATCGACATGATCGACATGCCCGCCTTCAAGGCCGCATGGCTCGACTACTGCCGCTACTTCAACGCGAGCAAGGCCGAACAAGCCGCGCGCTACGGCAGCAACTTCGGCTCCCTGCTGCTGTTCCAGGGCCACTCGCGACAGGACGCCTACGCCGCCGCCCAGACCGGCGACGTCACCCTCGCCACCCGGGCGTGGAAGCAGTTCTACAGCAGCACCGACGCCTGGGACTACAAGGAGAGCACCGACTGGAGCACCCACAAGGTCGAGGGGCCGACCGGGACCGTCCCGGGCAGTGAAGCGGCCTGGGTCAGCACCAACTCCACCGCCCTGTACGGACTCGCGGCGATCCAGAACCTCGCACTCGTCGGCGACAGGATGCCCTAACGCATCCGGCCCAGGCTCTCCCGCACCCGGCGCGCGTCGCGCAGCCGCTGTTCGTACGTCGCCCCGAGCGCGAGCAGCAGCAGCCCGGCGAGCGCCGGGGGCGCCCAGCGGGGGAGTGCGTCGAAGACCTGGACGACATGCGGAGCCAGCTCGTGGAGCCCGACCATCGCCAGGACCGAACCGCCGAGCACCAAGGGCGCCTGAAGCCGCAAGCGGGCGCCCACCAGCGTGACCACGAGCGCCGCCACGCCCAGCAGCAGGGGCCGCAGCCAGTGCGGATCGACCCACGCCACCACAAGGCTCGGCACCATCGTCATCGAGAGCGCGGGGCCGTACGCCACCCAGGAGGAGGCATCCGGGTCCGTGCGACGGCGCAGGTACCCCACCGCGAACGCGGCCACCGACACCGGCACGGTGTACGCCTCCGGGTCCGTCACCTCCGAAGCCGCCAGCCGCACCCACGCCGCCATCAGGAACAGCACCACCGCCAGATACGCCGCCACCGGCCGGCGTTCCGGCCGCACCGCGCTCCCCGCGGCCAGCACCCCGCACAGCGCCAGCACCAGCGCCAGGAAGGGCGCGTCCGTCACCGCGAGCCCCACGGCCACCAGCGCGCCGAAGGCCCCGGTGAGCTCCAGCGTCAACGCCACCGCGGCGACCCGCAGCCGTGCCCCGAGCAGCACCGTGACCGCCGGAACGACCAGGACCAACGGAGCCGTGTGCGGCGCGCTCCACCCCCAAGACGCCCCCGCCGCCGAAACCGGCACGATCGCACACAGTACGGAGACGCCGGCCAGGACCGACTGCACCCCAGCCGCCCGCGACCGGGCCGCCGCACCCGCGAACAGTGCCACCAGGCCCACGAACACCGCGTACGTGGCCACCTCGGCGGCCAGCGCGAGCAGCCCCGCACTCACCGCGCCCACGAGCGCGCACACCAGCGCGGTGAGCGAAAGAACACCGGCCCCCTGCCGTACGGCGACCGCCAGCAGCCCCGCCACCAGCAGCAGTTCCACGCCCACCGCCACCGCATACGGCACATCCACCACCGCCGGCAGCGCCAGTACCGCACCCCAGCCCAGGACCATCGCACCGGCCCCCGCAGCGACACGCCACCTGGGACGAGGCGGCAGCAGCGTGCCGCGCGCCCGGTCCCACCACGCGTACAGCGCCGCCAACAGGCCCGCCACCAGCACGAGCACCACCGGCGACGCGGCCGACTCCGGCCACGGCATCGACGTTCCCAGCGCACCCCGGATGCCCTCCGGAGCCCCGGACCACACATCGGCCAGCAAGGACACCGGCCCCAGCAGCACGGCCGCCACCGCAGGCAACGCCCACAGCACCGCGCCCGCCGTCACCGAGGCGGACGCCCCCAGCAGACCCCGGCCCACCGGCTGCGGGACCCGGAGCCGTACCACCACCAGCAGCACCGCACCGCACAGCAGATACATCACGACCGACCAGTTCCACGGCACGCCCGTACGCAGCACACCGCCCACCGCGGCCACCGCGGCGAGACCCGCCACCGCACCCGCGGCCACGGCCCACTCCTTCGGCGCGTGCCACGCCCCGAACAGGGCCACCCCCGCACCGGCCAGCAACAGCGCCCCCGGGCCCACGGCCGCGAGCGGACCGCCGGCCGACACGGATTGACCCAGGCCGATCAGCAGCGCGATCAGCCCGGCCGACGATGCCCCGATGCCCGCCGTGACCCGCACCGCGAGCCCCCGGCCCCACAGCGCCACCGCGACATCCACCGCCGCGGTCACCAGCAGCGCCCACCCGAAGACCACCTCCGGCGCCCCTGCGGCCCACGCCCACAGCACCAGCGGCAGCTGACCCGCCACCACGGCAACGGGCAGCGGCAGCCGCAGCTGCCCCAGCGCCAGACCGTATGCCGTCCACAACGCCATGAGCACTGCCGACGAGGCCGCCGCGAAGCCGAGCCCGCCCGTGTCCGGGGCGGCCACCGCGTGCAGCGCGTACGCGTCCAGCACCGTCAGTACCAGCGCCAGTGCCGCCAGCGCCTCCGCCGTCGCGGACAGCTTGTGCCTCAGAAGCAGCGCGGGCGCCGCGAGCGCACCGACCGTCACCGCCGCCAGCACCGCCGAGCGGCCGGCGATGCCCATCTCGCCCCAGCTGAACAGGGTGAAGGCGATCGCCGCGATCGTCAGCAGCAGACCACCGAGGACCAGCAGCACGTTCTGCACACCGGACGAAGAGGCCGACGGTGCGGCCGGGACGGCTCCGCCCGGCGGCCCCCAGGTGAACGGCGCGGCAGCGGGCCGTGCGGCAGGCGCCACGAACGGCGACGGCGCCACCGGCGGCCGCAGCACGCTCAGCAGCCAGGCACGGCGATTCAGCAGCTGCAGCCGACGGGCGTCCAGCCGGACCAGTTCTTGATCGAGGAGCGCCAATTCCTCGGCGGGTGGCGGCACATGTTCCATGTACGGGAGTGTGGCGGCCACCACAGTCCCGTACATGCGCTCGGATACTCAGTTCTGGCACTGAGTAGGCCCGGCACGCGCAGACTGGAACCATGGACTGGAACCACTACCGCTTCAGACACGTCTGGGACCTGCCCGCCGCTCCCGACACCGTGTACGCGGCCCTCGAACGCGCCGAGGACTACCCCCGGTGGTGGCCGCAGGTCCGCGAGATCACCCCCGTCGACGACACCACGGCCACGACGCGCTTCCGCTCCCTGCTCCCGTACGACCTCGTCGTGACCCTCCGGCAGAGCCGCCGCGACCCCGCCTCCCGGATCCTTCAAGCCGCCATGACCGGCGATCTCGACGGCTGGGTCCGCTGGACCGTCACCCCGCACGACGGCGGCAGCCGGGCCGTGTACGAGCAGGAGGCCGTCGTCCGCAGAACGCTGCTGCGCCGCCTCGCCGTGCCCGGACGCCTGGTCTTCCGCGCCAATCACACGCTGATGATGCGCGCCGGACGCCGCGGGCTGGCGGCCAGGCTCCAAGGAGTTTGAACGTAACCCGCCGGGCCCTGTATGGTTCAACCCGTTCCCGGGCGATTAGCTCAGTGGGAGAGCGCTTCGTTCACACCGAAGAGGTCACTGGTTCGAACCCAGTATCGCCCACCCGGGAAAGGCCGGTCCGTCAGCATCACCGACGGACCGGCTTTCGCGTACCCGGCCCCGGATCAGGCCGCCGCGGGCAGCGCAGGACGCAGCGGCCACGCCGGATCCACCGCCTCCGCCTCGCCGTTCTTCTCGAACCACGCCTGCAGACCGCGCGCCTGCGCCGCGTGCCACACCGCCTGCAACGAGTGCAGCTCCGCAGGCGACAGCCGTTCGAGCCGGGCGGAGAACCGTCGCCCCACCGCGCGCACCAGCTCCAGCGATGCCGCCGCGTCTGCCGCGGCGTCATGTGCCCCGTCGAGCACCACCCCGTACAGCTCACACAGATCCGTCAGTGTGCGGCGGCCCTTGCGGTAGCGGTCCAGATGCTTGTCCAGGACACGCGGGTCCAGCACGCACAGGGGTACGTTCTGCAGATACCCGGCCAGCGACGACGCCCGGTGCCGCTTCAGCTCACGGTCCAGCAGCGTCAGATCGAACGGCGCGTTCATCACGACGAGCGGCCGCCCCGTCGCGCACTGCTCGGCCAGCGCCCGTGCTATCTCCTCGACGACCGGTGCGGGCCACCGGCCGTTGCGCTGCAGGTGGTCGTCGGTCAGACCATGGATCTCGGTGGCCCCGACGGGCACCGGAATCCCCGGATTGACCAGCCAGCGGGTGACGCGGAGCCTTCCGCCCGCGGTGTCCTGGACGACGAGAGCAGCCGAAACGATCCGGTCCTCCTCCACGTCCACGCCTGTTGTCTCGGTGTCAAAAGCGGCCAGTGGCCCTTCGAACCAGTGCATCATCCCCGAACTCCTCGCACCTGCTTGGCAGATGGCGGGATTCCTCTGCCCGATTCGGTGATACCCGGGCCCTTTGCCTGATACGCCGTTTGAGGGCCCTCTCCTGCGGTGACAACACAGGGGACGGGAAAGGAAGTTGGCCGTCCCGTCAGCGGAGACCGGGCAACCGGTCGGCACAGCCCGGAAGGCACACGGAGCCATGGCGCTCGCGCAGCCGAACCCAGGAGGTCCCGCCCGCGCCGAGGACTACGGGGGAGGACCGCCGCCGCAGCGGATCGCACCACCGCTGCGCGGCACACTCGCCACCACCGCCTGCATGGAGACCCTCCAGGTGGGCTACTTGCACGCGGTAGCAGCCGCGGCGGGGTGCTCCCTGTCGCAGCCCTTTCCCGACAACGGCATCGACTGGCATGTCAGCCACGGCGCCCCCGACCACACCGTCGACGACGAAGTGACCATCAAGGTGCAGCTCAAATGCACCTACCAGATTCCCCCGCACCCACCGGGCGCGGCGTTCTCCTTCACGCTCGACAACGCCCACCTCGTGAAGCTCGCACGGACACCCGTGTCGGTGCACAAGATCCTGGTCGTGATGCTCGTGCCCCGCAGTCAGGAGGACTGGCTGCGAGCCGGACACGAACGTCTCGACCTGCGGCACTGCTGCTACTGGACCAACCTGGCCGGCCACGCGGTGACGGGCCGGCACAGGACCACTGTGCGGATCCCGACCTCGCGGATCTTCGACGACCGAGCACTCTGCGAGATCATGGCCCGGGTCGGGGCGGGAGGGAGACCCTGATGCACCGGTCGATGGACGAGCCCGCCGGCGGGACGACGCCGGCGGGCACACGCGCGCACCCGTACACGGAGGACGTGGACCAGGGGCCCGACCCCGCCCTCGTCGACCCCGCGGTCCTCGGCGCGCTCCTGCGCCGGCACGGCTGGCGCCGTCGTGGGGGAACCGCCGGGCGCTACGGCCGGTGGACCCCGCCCGGTTCCGCCGCCGCGGGCACCAGTCTGCTCGTGCCCGACACCGCTGACTTCCCCGACAGCGAGGACCTGCTCGCCGAGGCTCTCACCGCGCTCGCCCGCAGTGCCGCACCGTCCGCCCGTGACGTCCTCGTCTCTCTCGCCGTGCCCAGCGACGAGGTCCGCTGGTGGCGTGATGTCCCCGAGGAGACGGCCGGAGCCGCAGGCTGGACGGAGGCCGAACAGCTGCGCACGGCGGCCCGGCAGATCCTGCTCGCCGGAGCCCTCGCCGTACGGGGCCTGGCCGGATACCACGGCGCACGCCACCGTGGGAAGGCGCGGGCGGCGCTGGACGGCACCCTCGTCGGACCCGCGCCGGGCGGCCGCCGCCTCACCGGATATCTCCCCGTCGCCTCCGGGCGCGCCGTCGCCGTACAGCTCTACCAGGCGCTGCACGCCACCCGGGAGGCCGTCGACTACCAGCGCGCCACCGGAGGCCTGGAAGCGTTCGACAGCGCCGTCGCGGCCGGGGTCAGCCGGGAGCTGACCGAGGCGGTCGTCGCCCTGGTCCGGGGGTCGGAGGGCGCCAGGATCACGCTGGACTGGGCTCCCGCCGCCGGAACCCCCGAAGGCTGCCCCGCACGGCCCGAGCCCGTCGAGTTCTCCCCCGGCGATCTGCCCGCCCTGCGTCTGGCGGGGGTGCGCTACCTCCAGGACGAGCCCGCCGTCCCGGTACGGATCACCGGAGCCGTCGTGCGGCTGCGCCGCTCCGGGCCGCGCGGCCCGGGCGTCGTACGGCTGCGGGTACTGGCGGGGGCGGAGGTCGCCCACGTCCGGATCGAGCTCGACGAGGAGGCGTACCGGATCGCGGGCCACGCCCACCTCGTCGGACTGCCGCTGCGGGTGGAGGGCCGGCTGGAGAACCGGGGCGGCTTCCGGCGGCTCACCGGAGCCTCGCAGGTCGCGCCCGTCCAGGTGGACGAGGCGGAACGGGACCGGCTGATGAAGTCGCTCCAGGAGAACGTCGACTTCTTCGAGGAGGCCTGCACGGGGGACGAGGTGTAGGCCCCTGCGGTATCCCTTTCGCGTCCGGGGCCTCCGGCTCGGTACGATTCCTCTTGCGCGCGCAGAGGAAAGCGACGCACCCCCTCAGTCAGGAGAGACCGGTGTCAGACGTCCGTGTGATCATCCAAAGCGATTCCGAGCGGGAAGAGCACGTGGTGACGACGGGAACGACGGCCGGCGAGCTCTTCCCCGGACAGCGCACCGTCGTCGCCGCACGGATCGAGGGCGAGCTGCGGGACCTCGCGTACGAGCTCCAGGACGGCGAAGTCGTCGAGCCCGTCGAGATCTCCTCCGAGGACGGCCTCAACATCCTGCGGCACTCCACCGCGCATGTGATGGCGCAGGCCGTGCAGGAGCTGCACCCCGACGCCAAACTCGGCATCGGCCCGCCGGTCAAGGACGGCTTCTACTACGACTTCGATGTCGAGAAGCCGTTCACGCCCGAGGACCTCAAGGCCATCGAGAAGAAGATGCAGGAGATCCAGAAGCGGGGGCAGAAGTTCTCCCGCCGGGTGGTCACCGACGAGGCGGCCCGCGAGGAGCTCGCCGACGAGCCGTACAAGCTGGAGCTCATCGGGATCAAGGGCTCGGCCTCCTCGGACGACGGCGCGGATGTCGAGGTGGGCGGCGGCGAGCTGACCATCTACGACAACTTCGACGCCAAGACCGGCGAGCTGTGCTGGAAGGACCTCTGCAGGGGTCCGCACCTGCCCACCACCCGGTTCATCCCGGCGTTCAAGCTGATGCGCAACGCGGCGGCGTACTGGCGGGGCAGCGAGAAGAACCCCATGCTGCAGCGCATCTACGGCACCGCGTGGCCCACCAAGGACGAGCTCAAGGCGCACCTGGAGTTCCTGGAGGAGGCCGCCAAGCGCGACCACCGCAAGCTCGGCAGCGAGCTGGACCTCTTCTCCTTCCCCGACGAGATCGGCCCCGGCCTCGCCGTCTTCCACCCCAAGGGCGGCGTCATCCGCCGGGCCATGGAGGACTACTCGCGGCGCCGCCACGAGGAGGAGGGCTACGAGTTCGTCTACAGCCCCCACGCGACCAAGGGCAAGCTCTTCGAGAAGTCCGGCCACCTGGACTGGTACGCCGACGGCATGTACCCGCCCATGCAGCTCGACGACGGGGTGGACTACTACCTCAAGCCGATGAACTGCCCGATGCACAACCTGATCTTCGACGCGCGCGGCCGTTCGTACCGGGAACTCCCGCTGCGCCTCTTCGAGTTCGGCACGGTGTACCGGTACGAGAAGTCGGGTGTCGTCCACGGGCTGACCCGCTCGCGCGGCTTCACCCAGGACGACGCGCACATCTACTGCACCAAGGAGCAGATGGCGGAGGAGCTCGACCGGACGCTCACGTTCGTCCTCAACCTCCTGCGCGACTACGGGCTGACCGACTTCTACCTGGAGCTCTCCACCAAGGACCCGGAGAAGTTCGTCGGCTCCGACGAGGTCTGGGAAGAGGCCACCGAGACGCTGCGCCAGGTCGCCGAGAAGCAGGGCCTGCCGCTGGTCCCTGACCCGGGCGGCGCCGCGTTCTACGGCCCGAAGATCTCGGTGCAGTGCAAGGACGCCATCGGCCGCACCTGGCAGATGTCGACCGTGCAGCTCGACTTCAACCTCCCGGAGCGCTTCGACCTGGAGTACACGGGCCCGGACGGCACCAAGCAGCGCCCGGTCATGATCCACCGCGCACTGTTCGGCTCCATCGAGCGCTTCTTCGCGGTGCTGCTGGAGCACTACGCGGGTGCGTTCCCGGTGTGGCTGGCCCCGGTCCAGGCGGTCGGTATCCCGATCGGCGACACGCACATCCCGTACCTCCAGGAGTTCGCCGCCGAGGCGCGGAAGAAGGGCCTGCGGGTGGAGGTGGACGCTTCTTCGGACCGGATGCAGAAGAAGATCCGCAACCACCAGCGCGCCAAGGTGCCGTTCATGATCATCGTCGGTGACGAGGACATGAACGCGGGCACGGTGTCCTTCCGCTACCGCGACGGTTCGCAGGAGAACGGCATCGCCCGTGACGTGGCGATCGCCAAGCTCGTCGACGTGGTGGAGCGTCGCGTCCAGGTGTGATCCCTGCCTGAAGAGGCCCCTGGGGAGCTACGCGCTCCCCGGGGGCCTCTTCTCGTCCTCGCGGGTGAACACCTGCAGGAGCCACGAGGAGAACGAACCCGTCACCGCACCCAGCAGTGCGAGCCCGCAGGCCATCAGCCCCGTCGCGACGATCCGGCCGCCCAGCGTCACCGGGACCGCATCTCCGTACCCCACCGTCGTGAGCGTCGCGCACGCCCACCAGACCGCGTCGCCGAACGTACGGATGTTGGCGCCCGGGGCCCCGCGCTCCTGGTGGTACACGGCGAGCGCCGCCGAGAAGCCGAGCAGCACGGTCGTGAGTCCCGCGTAGGCCATGACGCGGGCGTACAGGCTCAGCCGGGGCCTGTCCCGGCGCTTCTGGACCGCCGTGTAGATCTGCACCACGCGCAACGGGCGCAGCAGGGGCAGTGCGAGCACCACGGTGTCCAGCCAGTGGGTGCGTACGAAGCGCCGGCCGAGGCCGCTGAGGTGGAGCCGTACGACGTAGTCCACCGCGAAGAGCAGCCAGGTGGCGCAGACCAGGGCGAGGGCGATGTCGCGCCAGGGTTCGCTGTCGTGGGGGGCGAGGACGCGGACCGCGTAGCCGACGAGGAAGATCAGCGCCGCGACGAAGAGCGGGACCTCTGTGCGCTGCTCCCATTCCTTCAGCCGGATGGGGTCGGGAGGGTCGGGGCGGTCGCTCATGGCCTCAGCATTGCGGTGCGCTGCCCGGCCGGGCCCCGGCGACACGCTCCGCCGGGGTGAAGCAATATGCTGACCGGCATGACGAGTGAGCCGGAGCAGCAGATGGGAGTGGGGACGCCCGACGCGTTCCAGCGCTTGTGGACGCCCCACCGGATGGCCTACATCCAGGGTGAGAACAAGCCGAACGGTCCGGGGGCCGAGGACGGCTGTCCGTTCTGTGTGATTCCCTCCAAGTCGGACGAGGACGGGCTCGTCGTCGCGCGTGGCGAGAAGGTCTACGCCGTGCTGAATCTGTACCCGTACAACGGTGGGCACCTGATGGTCGTGCCGTACCGGCACGTCGCGGACTACACGGAACTGGACGGTCCGGAGACGGCCGAACTGGCCGATTTCACCAAGCGGGCCATGATCGCGCTGCGGGCGGCGTCCGGAGCTCACGGATTCAATATCGGGATGAACCAGGGTGCGGAGGCCGGGGCGGGAATCGCCGCGCATCTGCATCAGCATGTGGTGCCGCGCTGGGGCGGGGACACCAACTTCATGCCGGTGGTCGCCCACACGAAGGTGCTGCCTCAGCTGCTGGGGGACACCCGGGCGATGCTGGCCGGCGTGTGGCCGGCCGAGCTGCCCACCGACTGAGTCTCCGCGTCGCAGGGGTGGGCGCCCATGGCCGGGTGGCCGGGGCGCCCGCCCCTGCGTCATGCGTCGTAGACGTCGGCCTTCCTCGGTGCCGGGTCCTGGACGAGGCCACTGAGGATCATGGAGCGGTTGTCGAAGCGTTCGGTGTCGACGCCGTTCTCCTGCAGGACCCGCATGGCGGCGGAGTGCACGGATCGCAGGACGGGGGTGGCCGCCCGCATGGCGTCGTCCGCCATGAAGCGGTGGCCCCACGGCTTGGCGGCCCAGGCGTGACGCAGGCCGAAGGGCTCGGGGAGGACGATCTTGCCGCCGAGGTAGTCGAGCAGCGGCGGATACCAGGTGAACGGGGCACGCAGGGCGAGCCTGACGACTTCCTTCGCCTTGACGAGGGGAAGCGTGACCTTGCGGGTCTCCCAGAACTTGACGGCTTTCTTCACCGTCTTGGTCTCGGCTTCGGGCTTGGAGAGGAAGAGCGAGTGGACCGGGCCCAGTGCGTGTCCGGTGACTTCGATCCGCAGGGTCTCGTGGAGCACGGTGACGGTGATCAGCATGGTGATCACCAACTGGCCGTCCCAGAGAGTGAACTGGACGCCCAGATAGTGCCGGTCTCCGCTGCCGAACTGCTGGTGGTTGCAGATCCGCTGTATCTCGTGGGGCTTGACCTGGAAGGTCGCGACGTCCTCGCCCTCGGGGCGGGAGACGGCGTCGGCGTTCTCGCCGACCGGTGACACGATCCAGTGCTTGACGGAGGGAGTGGGGAAGCCTCCGGTGTTCAGCGGGCCGCGCTCCAGCATCTTGAGCTGGTCGTGGATGACCCGTACCAGGTCCCAGCTGCGGAACTGGTGGATCTCCTTGGTGGGGTCCTTGGGTACGAGCTCCTCGGCGAGCTGCCAACTGCCCCAGCGGGTGCCCATGCCGAGGATGCCCTTGGGGCCGGCATAGAAGACCGCATTGGACTGCTGTTCGGCGGAGAGCTTCTCCAGGCCCTGGCGCAGGGCCTCGCGGGCGGTCTCGTTGGGATTCTTCGGCACGGCCTCGGGGATCCTGGCACTGACGCCGGTGCCGGAGAGGAGTCCCTCCCAGCGGTCGCGCATGTCCTTGGCGGACGTCTCCGCGATCCGTTTGGCGAGCAGCCAGCCGATGACCGGAGCGGCGACCATGGCGCGGAGGTAGAGGGCCAGGAGGCCGGTGACCGGCATGGTGATCAGGAAGAATGCGGCGACGGCACCGACGACGACGAGCAGGACGCCGCCCAGTGACTGGAAGACCCTGTCCTTGGATTTGTTGAGGGAGTCGCGAAGCCGGAAGGCCAGGACCCACAGGATCAGTCCGGGCAGGAAGGCGAAGCCGAAGAGGGCTGTCACCAGGGTCAGTCTGGTGTCGCGTGCTTTGCGCAGTCGGGTGGCGGACAGGCAGTGCTCGACGACGGTCTGCGGGTCGGTGCCGAAGGACTGGATGAGTGCCTTGCGGTCGCCTCCGAGCGTGCGTTCCTGCACGGCGCGGGAGAATGCCTCGCCGAGATTCGGCTTGAAATAGTCGGACTTGAAGAGCTTGGAGTCGCCCGGCTTCACCTCGGACTTGTGCCACTCGCTGTTGGCCTTGAGGATCTCCGTCACATCGCTGTCGCGGTATGCGGCGGAGGCGAGGGCATTGGTCGCCACCGCCTGTCCGGCCGAACCCTGGAGAGGGATCTGCGCTCCGGGAGAGAAATCGAATCCGTTGCTGGCCACTCTGCCGCCCCCACTTGACGCCTGGTCTGCTCCTGCGGCTGTTCCCAACTACCGTACGTCGCACACCTTCTGAGCTGGGACCACAGCGTATCGTCCGGATCGGAACGCCGCCCGGCTGTGGGGGCCGGGGCGGGGTGGCAGGTGTCAATTCCGGTCAGCTACGTTCCGTTTGTGCCGTTTTCCTGCTCTTCGCGGATGCGGTCGGCGAGCTGGGGAGGCATGGCCTCGTGCCGGGCGTACGCCCGGTCGAAGCGTCCGGTGCCGTGCGACAGGGAGCGTAGATCGACCGCGTACCTGCCGATCTCGATCTCGGGCACTTCGGCGCGTACGAGTGTGTGGTCCCCGGCTGCCTGTTCGGTGCCGACCACTCTGCCGCGCCGGATCGCGAGATCGCTCATCACGGCTCCCACGTAGTCGTCGGGGACCAGCACCCGGACCTCGGCGACCGGTTCGAGGAGCTGGATTCGGGTGTCGGCCGCGGCCTCACGCAGCGCCAGGGCGCCCGCCGTCTGGAACGCGGCGTCGGACGAGTCGACCGAGTGCGACTTCCCGTCGAGCAGGGTGATGCGGACGTCGACGAGCGGGTGCCCCGCCGCGACCCCGCGGGCCGCCTGGGCGCGTACGCCCTTCTCGACGGAGGGGATGAACTGGCGCGGCACCGCGCCGCCCACCACCTTGTCGACGAACTCGATGCCCGTACCGGGTGGCAGCGGCTCCACCTCGATCTCGCAGATGGCGTACTGGCCGTGGCCGCCGGACTGCTTGACGTGGCGGCCTCGCCCGACGGTTCGCGAGGCGAACGTCTCCCGCAGGGGCACCCGGTGGGGTACGGCGTCGACCTGCACGCCGTACCTGCTGCGCAACCGCTCCAGCGCGACGTCCGCCTGGGCCTCTCCCATGCACCACAGGACAACCTGATGGGTGTCGTCGTTCTGCTCCAGGCGCATGGTGGGATCTTCGGCGACAAGCCGGGCCAGGCCATGGGAGAGCTTGTCCTCGTCGGCCTTGCTGTGCGCGCGTACCGCCAGGGGCAGCAGCGGGTCCGGCATCGTCCACGGCTCCATCAGCAGCGGATCCCCGGTGCCGGAGAGCGTGTCCCCGGTCTCGGCCCCGCCCAGTTTGGAGACGGATGCGAGGTCTCCGGCGATGCAACGGTCCAGGGGGCGCTGCTGCTTGCCGAAGGGGGAGGAGAGTGCGCCGACCCGTACGTCCGCGTCGTGGCAGGGGCGCGCCCGGTGCCCCGGGTCGGTGAGGCCGTGGCCGCACACGTGCACCGTGTCGTCGGGGCGCAGGGTGCCGGAGAAGACGCGTACGAGGGAGACCCGGCCGACGTAGGGGTCGGACGCTGTTTTCACCACCTCGGCGACCAGCGGCCCCTGGGGGTCGCAGACCGGGGAGGGGCGCGGGGCGCCCCCGGGGGTGGTGACGGCGGGGAGGGTCCGCTCGAGCGGGGAGGGGAAGCCGCCGGTGATCAGTTCCAGGAGCTCGACCGTGCCGATCCCCTGACGGGCGCCGTCGACGGCCGGTGCCGCGGTGAGCACGGGGTGGAAACAGCCGCGTGCGACGGCGCGCTCCAGGTCCTCGACGAGCGTCGTGGTGTCGATGTCGCCGCCGCCGAGGTAGTGGTCCATCAAGGTCTCGTCCTCGCTCTCGGCGATGATCCCTTCGATGAGCCGGTTGCGTGCCGCCAGGAGCGGTGCCCGCTCGTCGCCGGCGGGCGGGTTCTCCTTCCGCTCTCCCGAGGAGTAGTCGAAGATCCTCTGCGTGAGCAGTCCGGTGAGGCCGGTCAGCGGGGAGTGGCCGTCGGGTGCCTCGGGGCCCTGCACCGGCAGATAGAGAGGCAGTACGGCGTCGGGGTCGTCGCCACCGAAGAGCCGGCCGCAGACCCGGGTCATCTCGTCGAAGGGCGTGCGGGCGGTGTCCAGGTGCGTGACGACGATGGCGCGCGGCATCCCGACGGCGGCGCACTCCTCCCAGACCGCGCGGGTGGTGCCCGCGACGGCGTCCGCCTCCTGGGCCGCCGAGACAACGAAGAGGGCCGCGTCCGCTGCGCGCAGACCGGCCCTGAGCTCCCCGACGAAATCCGCGTAGCCGGGGGTGTCCAGCAGATTGATCTTGTAGCCGCCCCATTCGACGGGGACCAGCGAGAGCTGTACGGAGCGTTGTCGGCGTTGTTCGATCTCGTCGTAGTCGGAGACGGTGCCGCCGTCCTCGACCCGGCCGGCCCGGTTGACCGCTCCCGCCGTCAGTGCAAGGGCCTCGACCAGTGTGGTCTTGCCGGAGCCGCTGTGGCCGACCAGTACCACGTTCCTCACGGAAGCGGGCCGGTCGGCCGTCGCTGCTCTGCCGGCGGCCCCGGTGTGTGTATGCGTCCTGTCGCCCATGATGCGTGCCTCCCGATCGGTGGGGCTGTCAAGGCCCTGGGGGAGAAAGGGTGCACGGGGGCAGGAGGAGCCGACGCGGCTCCGGCGGCGCCCGCGGTAGTTCGAGCTTTCCACTCGCGCCGGGCCGCGTCCATACGTCGTACCCCGACGCCGGTGACTTCCGGGTGACCCACCGGGACGGGGTGCCCCGCCATGGGGCGGCACGGCTCGTGACTACGATGGGCCAGCCGGTGGCCGAAGTGGCCGCGCGGCCCACCGAACCTCGGGAAGGCCATGCTGAACAAGTACGCGCGTGCATTTTTTACGCGTGTCCTCACACCGTTCGCCGCTCTGCTGCTCCGTCTCGGGGTCAGCCCCGACGCGGTCACTCTTGTCGGTACGGCCGGAGTGATGGCAGGTGCGCTGGTCTTCTTCCCGATGGGGGAGTTCTTCTGGGGCACGATCGTGATCACGGTCTTCGTCTTCTCCGATCTCGTCGACGGCAACATGGCCCGGCAGGCCGGGATCTCCAGCCGGTGGGGCGCGTTCCTGGACTCGACGCTCGACCGGGTCGCGGACGGGGCGATCTTCGCCGGGTTCGCGCTCTGGTACGCGGGCAGCGGCGACGACAACATGCTGTGTGCGGTCGCGATCTTCTGTCTGGCCAGTGGCCAGGTGGTTTCGTACACCAAGGCCCGTGGTGAGTCGATCGGCCTGCCGGTCGCGGTCAACGGGCTGGTGGAGCGCGCCGAGCGGCTGGTGATCTCGCTGGTCGCCGCCGGTCTGGCCGGTCTGCACACGTTCGGTGTGCCCGGGATCCAGATCCTGCTGCCGATCGCGCTGTGGATCGTTGCCGCGGGCAGCCTGGTGACGTTGATCCAGCGGGTGGTGACCGTGCGCCGGGAATCGGCCGAGGCCGACGCGTCGGCTGCCGCCGACGGCGGGACCGCGGAACAGGGGAGCGAGGCCGCGCAGTGAGCGCTACCGGATCCGATCCGAAGGGACGGCTGACCGACGGGCTGTACGGACTCGGCTGGGGCGCCGTCAAGAAGCTGCCCGAGCCTGCGGCCCGTGCCCTCTTCCGTACCCTCGCCGACCAGGTCTGGAAGCGGCGGGGCAAAGCGGTGCTGCGGCTGGAGTCGAACCTGGCCAGGGTGGTGCCCGACGCGAGTCCGGCCCGCCTCGCCGAGCTGTCGAAGGCCGGCATGCGCTCCTACATGCGCTACTGGATGGAATCCTTCCGGCTGCCGACCTGGAGTCCGCAGCGGATCAAAAGCAGCATCAACGTCCGGGACACCCACCGGCTCACCGAGGGTCTGGAAGCCGGGAACGGGGTCATCCTCGCGCTGCCGCACCTGGGGAACTGGGACCTGGCGGGCGCCTGGGTCACCACCGACCTGAACGTGCCGTTCACCACGGTCGCCGAGCGGCTGAAACCGGAGACCCTGTACGACCGGTTCGTGGCCTACCGCCAGGGCCTGGGTATGGAAGTCCTTCCGCACAACGATGGGTCCGCCTTCGGGACCCTGGCCAGGCGGCTGCGGTCCGGTGGCCTGGTCTGCCTGGTCGCCGACCGTGATCTGTCGGCATCCGGCGTCGAGGTGACGTTCTTCGGCGACACCGCGCGGATGCCCGCAGGACCCGCGCTGCTGGCCCAGCAGACCGGCGCGTTGCTGCTGCCCGTCACGCTCTGGTACGACGGCACGCCCGTCATGCAGGCACGGATCCATCCGCCCGTCGGAGTACCCGGGGCAGGTACCCGCGCCGAGAACACGTCCTCCATGACACAGGCGCTGGCCGATGCCTTCGCCACCGGGATCGCCGAGCATCCGGAGGACTGGCACATGCTGCAGCGGCTCTGGATCTCAGATCTGGACCCCCAGGGGGAAGCTTCGTGAAGATCGGCATCGTCTGCCCGTACTCCTGGGATGTCCCGGGCGGGGTGCAGTTCCACATCCGGGACCTGGCCGAGCACCTGATCCGCCTGGGCCATCACGTCTCGGTGCTGGCGCCCGCCGACGACGAGACGCCGCTGCCGCCGTATGTGGTGTCCGCGGGCCGTGCCGTGCCCGTCCCGTACAACGGCTCGGTGGCCCGGCTGAACTTCGGGTTCCTGTCCGCCGCACGGGTGCGCCGCTGGCTGCACGACGGCACCTTCGACGTCATCCACATCCACGAGCCCACCGCGCCCTCGCTCGGGCTGCTCACCTGCTGGGCGGCACAGGGGCCGATCGTGGCCACGTTCCACACGTCCAACCCCCGCTCCCGGGCCATGATCGCCGCGTACCCGATCCTTCAGCCGGCGCTGGAGAAGATCAGCGCGCGGATCGCGGTGAGCGAGTACGCGCGGCGCACGCTGGTGGAGCACCTCGGCGGGGACGCGGTGGTCATCCCCAACGGCGTGGACGTGGACTTCTTCGCCGGGGCCGAGCCGAAGGCCGAGTGGCAGGGCGGCACGCTCGGCTTCATAGGGCGCATCGACGAACCACGCAAGGGACTGCCCGTCCTGATGAAGGCGCTCCCGGCGATCCTCGCCGCCCGCCCGGAGACCAGGCTGCTGGTCGCGGGCCGCGGTGACGAGGAGGAGGCGGTCGCCTCACTGCCGAAGGAGATGCGCGAGCGCGTCGAATTCCTCGGCATGGTGAGCGATACGGACAAGGCGCGGCTGCTGCGCAGTGTCGATGTGTACGTGGCGCCGAACACCGGCGGCGAGAGTTTCGGCATCATCCTGGTCGAGGCCCTGTCGGCAGGGGCGCCCGTGCTCGCCAGCGACCTTGACGCGTTCGCGCAGGTACTGGACCAGGGCTCCGCGGGCGACCTCTTCACCAATGAGGACGCGGACGCACTGGCCTCGGCCGCGATCCGGCTGCTGGGCGACCCGGAGCGGCGTGCCGGGCTGCGCGAGCGGGGCAGCGCCCATGTGCGCCGCTTCGACTGGGGGACGGTCGGCGCGGACATCCTCGCGGTGTACGAGACGGTCACGGACGGCGCCGCATCGGTGGACACCGACGAACGCACAGGCCTGCGCGCACGCTTCGGGCTGGCCAGGGACTGAGCCGGGGGCTCTCGGGCGGTTACGGCGTACCGGCGGCCCGGGGGTACGCCCGGCGACGGTAGCCTTGCCGCCCGTGATCGAAACCCTCATCTGGATTGCCGTCGCGCTCTTCGCCATCGGCCTGTATCTCAGCTGGACCGCCGGCCGGCTCGACCGGCTCCACGCCCGTATCGACGCGGCCCGGGCGGCCCTCGACGCCCAGCTGCTGCGCCGCGCCTCGGTCACCCAGGAACTGGCCACGGCCGGTGTCCTGGATCCCGCTGCGTCGATCGTGCTGTACGAGGCGGCGCACGCGGCCCGACAGGCCGAGGAGGAGCAGCGTGAGGTCGCCGAGAGCGAACTGAGCACCGCACTGCGGGCCGTGTTCGGTGAGACGGTGCAGGTCGACACCGTCAAGGAGTTCCCCGGCGGACAGGACGCGGCGAAGGAACTGGCCGCCGCGGTGCGCCGGGTACCGATGGCCCGGCGCTTCCACAACGACTCGGTGCGCGCCGCCCGTGCCCTGCGCAGGCACCGGACCGTACGGCTGTTCCGGCTCGCCGGGCACGCGCCGTTCCCGCTCGCGTTCGAGATGGACGACGAGCCGCCGGTGGCCCTCGCGGACCGGCCCGGCACCTGACGGGGAGGGCAAAACGATCCACGGGGTGCTCATTGGCCCTTGCTGTGGACTGGTTGCGGAGCGTTTGCTCAGGGCTGCAGTATCCAGTGTCTTTTTCACCCCAGTGAGGTCGATCCGTGTCCACGCTTCCCAGCACCCCGCAGTCCACCGAGTCCCCGGCCACCGGCACCGCCCGCGTCAAGCGCGGCATGGCCGAGCAGCTCAAGGGCGGCGTGATCATGGACGTCGTCGACGCCGAGCAGGCGAAGATCGCCGAGGACGCGGGCGCCGTGGCCGTCATGGCCCTGGAGCGGGTTCCGGCCGACATCCGCAAGGACGGCGGCGTGGCCCGGATGTCCGACCCCAACATGATCGAAGAGATCATCGCGGCCGTCTCCATCCCCGTCATGGCCAAGTCCCGCATCGGACACTTCGTCGAGGCGCAGGTCCTGCAGTCCCTCGGTGTCGACTACATCGACGAGTCCGAGGTCCTGACCCCGGCCGACGAGGTCAACCACAGCGACAAGTTCGCCTTCACCACCCCCTTCGTCTGCGGTGCCACCAACCTGGGCGAGGCCCTGCGCCGTATCGCCGAGGGCGCCGCGATGATCCGCTCGAAGGGCGAGGCCGGCACCGGCAACGTCGTCGAGGCGGTCCGGCACCTGCGCCAGATCAAGAACGAGATCGCCCGCCTGCGCGGCTACGACAACAACGAGCTGTACGCCGCCGCCAAGGACCTCCGCGCCCCGTACGAGCTGGTCAAGGAGGTCGCCGAGCTCGGCAAGCTGCCCGTGGTCCTGTTCTCCGCCGGTGGTGTCGCCACCCCCGCGGACGCGGCCCTGATGCGTCAGCTCGGTGCCGAGGGTGTCTTCGTGGGCTCCGGCATCTTCAAGTCCGGCGACCCCGCCAAGCGCGCCGCCGCCATCGTGAAGGCCACCACCTTCTACGACGACCCGAAGGTCATCGCGGACGCCTCCCGCAACCTGGGCGAGGCCATGGTCGGCATCAACTGCGACACGCTGCCCGAGGCCGAGCGCTACGCCAACCGCGGCTGGTAACCCACTGATGACCGACACCCCTGTCATCGGAGTCCTGGCTCTCCAGGGCGACGTACGGGAACATCTGATCGCCCTGGCCTCGGCGGATGCCGTGGCCAGGCCGGTCCGGCGTCCCGAGGAGCTCGCCGAGGTCGACGGGCTCGTCATACCCGGTGGCGAGTCCACCACGATGTCCAAGCTGGCCGTTCTGTTCGGCATGCTGGAACCGCTGCGCGAGCGGGTGGCCGCCGGTATGCCGGTCTACGGCACCTGCGCCGGGATGATCCTGCTCGCCGACAAGATCCTCGACCCGCGCTCGGGCCAGGAGACGGTCGGCGGCATCGACATGATCGTGCGCCGTAATGCTTTCGGGCGGCAGAACGAGTCCTTCGAAGCCGCGGTCGAGGTCGACGGAGTGCCCGGCGGACCCGTCGAGGGCGTGTTCATCCGGGCCCCCTGGGTGGAGTCGGTCGGCGCCCGGGCAGAAGTCATCGCGGTGCACGGCGGTCATATCGTGGCCGTACGCCAGGGAAACGCCATAGCCACGTCATTCCACCCCGAACTGACCGGGGATCACCGGATGCACGCACTCTTCGTCGAGATGGTGCGCGCCGTCCTCTGACTCGATCCCGGTAGGATCTCTCGGGTTCGGATCGATTTTGGTGACGCGAAGGAGAAGGCAGATGTCCGGCCACTCTAAATGGGCTACGACGAAGCACAAGAAGGCCGTGATTGACGCCAAGCGCGGCAAGCTCTTCGCGAAGCTGATCAAGAACATCGAGGTTGCGGCCCGCACCGGCGGTGTGGACCCCGAGGGCAACCCGACCCTCGTCGATGCCATTCAGAAGGCGAAGAAGAGTTCCGTCCCGAACAAGAACATCGACTCCGCGGTCAAGCGCGGTGGCGGTCTCGAAGCGGGCGGCGTCGACTATCAGACGATCATGTACGAGGGTTACGGACCCAACGGTGTCGCGGTGCTCATCGAGTGCCTCACCGACAACCGCAACCGTGCGGCGTCCGACGTACGCGTCGCGATGACCCGCAACGGTGGTTCGATGGCCGACCCGGGTTCGGTCTCGTACCTCTTCAACCGCAAGGGCGTCGTCATCGTCCCCAAGGGCGAGCTGTCCGAGGACGAGGTACTGGATGCGGTGCTCGAAGCGGGCGCCGAAGAGGTCAACGACCTCGGCGACACGTACGAGGTCGTCAGCGAGGCCACCGACATGGTCGCGGTCCGTACCGCGCTCCAGGAGGCCGGCATCGACTACGACTCCGCCGAGGCCAACTTCCTGCCCACCATGCAGGTCGACCTCGACGAGGACGGTGCGCGCAAGATCTTCAAGCTGATCGACGCGCTGGAGGACAGCGACGACGTGCAGAACGTCTTCGCCAACTTCGATGTCTCCGACGAGGTCATGGAGAAGGTCGACGCCTGAGGCGTCATCCACAGCCTCAGGGACGGGCCGACGGGACACACCCCGTCGGCCCGTCGCATTGTCAGTGGGAGCCGATAGCCTGCGGGAACAGTTGACCGAGCAGTGCGGGCAGTGAGGACAAGGGGGCTCCATGCGGGTACTCGGCGTGGACCCGGGGCTGACCCGGTGCGGTGTCGGAGTCGTCGAGGGCGTGGCGGGCCGTCCGCTGACGATGGTCGGCGTGGGCGTCGTGCGCACCCCGGCCGATGCCGAGCTCGGACACCGCCTGGTCGCCATCGAGCAGGGCATCGAGCAGTGGCTCGACGAGCACCGGCCCGAATTCGTCGCTGTGGAGCGGGTGTTCAGCCAGCACAACGTCCGTACGGTGATGGGCACAGCCCAGGCCAGCGCGGTCGCCATGCTCTGCGCCTCCCGTCGGGGCATCCCGGTCGCCCTGCATACCCCCAGCGAGGTCAAGGCGGCCGTCACCGGCTCGGGCCGCGCCGACAAAGCGCAGGTCGGAGCCATGGTGACCCGGCTGCTGCGGCTCGACGCACCGCCCAAACCGGCCGACGCCGCCGACGCTCTCGCCCTTGCCATCTGCCACATCTGGCGCGCACCCGCGCAGAACCGACTGCAGCAGGCCGTCGCCGCCCACCGCACGCTGAAAGGCCGTACCGCATGATCGCCTTCGTCTCCGGCCCGGTGGCCGCCCTCGCCCCGACCACGGCCGTGATCGAGGTCGGCGGCATCGGCATGGCCGTCCAGTGCGCCCCCGGCACGCTCGCAGGCCTGCGGATCGGCCGGCAGGCGAGGCTCGCCACCTCTCTCGTCGTCCGGGAGGACTCGCTCACGCTGTACGGCTTCGCCGACGACGACGAGCGGCAGGTCTTCGAGCTTCTTCAGACCGCCAACGGCGTCGGCCCGCGCCTTGCCCAGGCCATGCTCGCCACCCACAGCCCGGACGCCCTGCGCATCGCCGTCGCCACCGGTGACGAGAAGGCGCTCACCGCCGTGTCCGGGATCGGCAAGAAGGGCGCCCAGAAGCTCCTTCTGGACCTCAAGGACCGGCTCGGCGAGCCGGTCGGGGCGCACATCGGGCAGCAGGGCGTCGGCACCGCGGTCACCTCCTCCTGGCGCGACCAGCTGCAGGCCGCCCTGATCGGCCTCGGCTACGCGACGCGCGAGGCGGACGAGGCGGTGTCCGCCGTGGCACCGCAGGCCGAGGCCGCGATCGCCGGCGGCGCACAGCCGCCCGTACCGCAGCTGCTGCGCGCGGCCCTGCAGACACTCAACCGCGCACGCTGACCCCGGGGGCCCGACGCCCCGTACGCCGGCCGGAGCACCGCACGGCCGGCACCGAAACACCCGAGGCGGGACTGACGAGATGAACTGGGACGAGACCGGAGCCCACACCGGCGACCCGACGGACGAGCGGCTGGTCGACGCCGGTGCGGACGGGGAGGACACCGCGGTCGAAGCCGCACTGCGCCCGAAGGATCTCGACGAGTTCGTCGGCCAGGAGAAGGTCCGCGAACAGCTCGACCTGGTACTCAAGGCCGCCCGTGCCCGCGGTGCCACGGCCGATCACGTCCTGCTCTCCGGCGCACCCGGCCTCGGCAAGACCACCCTCTCCATGATCATCGCCGCTGAGATGAACGCCCCGATCCGGATCACTTCCGGCCCCGCCATCCAGCACGCGGGCGATCTCGCAGCGATCCTCTCCTCCCTCCAGGAGGGCGAGGTGCTCTTCCTCGACGAGATCCACCGCATGTCGCGGCCCGCCGAGGAGATGCTCTACATGGCGATGGAGGACTTCCGCGTCGACGTCATCGTCGGCAAGGGCCCCGGTGCCACGGCCATCCCGCTGGAACTGCCGCCGTTCACCCTGGTGGGCGCCACCACCAGGGCCGGACTGCTGCCGCCCCCGCTGCGTGACCGTTTCGGCTTCACCGGCCACATGGAGTTCTACGCCCCCACGGAGCTGGAGCGGGTCATCCACCGCTCCGCCGGCCTGCTGGACGTGGCCATAGACACCGAGGGCGCCGCCGAGATCGCCGGACGTTCCCGGGGCACACCCCGTATCGCCAACCGGCTGCTGCGCCGCGTCCGGGACTACGCCCAGGTCAAGGCCGAGGGCTGGATCGACCGTGACATCGCCGCAGCGGCCCTTCGGGTGTACGAGGTCGACGACCGCGGTCTGGACCGGCTGGACCGCGCGGTGCTGGGCGCCCTGCTCAAGCTCTTCGGCGGGGGCCCCGTCGGCCTGTCCACCCTCGCGGTGGCGGTGGGGGAGGAGCGGGAGACCGTCGAGGAGGTCGCCGAGCCCTTCCTCGTACGGGAAGGACTGCTCGCGAGGACCCCGCGCGGCCGGGTCGCCACGCCCGCGGCGTGGGCGCACCTCGGCCTCGTGCCGCCGCAGCAAGGCGTAAAGGGACAACAGGGCCTGTTCGGGGCGTGATGCGTCACAGGTTGGCCACCAGGGGAACGACGGTGCCATGCTGGACGTTGTTCCAATGATGCGGACTCGCTTAGACTCCGCCGATGCCGCCCGTACAGGTCGGTGTACCCACCCCCGTAGATCAGGCCGCATTTCAGCGCGGTCGTGCGAAGGAAGTTCCGTCCCGTGAGTCTCGTGACCCTCCTCCCCTTCATTGTGCTCATCGGGGCCATGTTCCTGATGACCCGGTCCGCCAAGAAGAAGCAGCAGGCGGCTGCGCAGATGCGCAACGACATGCAGCCCGGCACCGGCGTCCGGACGATCGGGGGCATGTACGCCACCGTCAAGGAGATTCAGGACGACACGGTTCTCCTCGAGGTCGCGCCCGGCGTCCACGCCATCTACGCCAAGAACTCCATCGGCGCCGTCCTCGACGACGCGGAGTACAACCGCATCGTCCACGGTGACGACGACCTGAAGGCCGATGACGCGGTCGTTCCCGACGACGCCTCCTCGCTCACCGCCACCGAGACCGCCGACGCGGACACGGAAGCGGCCGATGACGCGGACGTCGCGAAGATCGACCTGGGCAAGAAGGCCGAGGGCGACGCTGCCGAGTCCAAGGACTCCGAGGTCAAGGACGCCAAGGCCGACGGCGAGGGCGACGCGAAGTAGTTCCACGATCCAGGGACGCCGGACACCTACAGGTGCCCGGCGTCCCATGGACCGTGCGGTCTTCTGCGGGGGCGGGTCCCCACAACACTTCGTGGCCGCTCGGGCGCGTACCCGGCGCGGGGCGGTTGGACAGGGAGAAACGAGAAGGTGGCAGCACCGAAGAAGGGCCGAGCACCGGCCGGCGGTCAGAGCAGGCCGGGGCGTGCCCTGGTTCTCATCCTGATCGCCATGGTCGCGCTCACCGGCGGGATGTTCCTGTCCGGTCACACCACGCCCAGGCTTGGTATCGACCTGGCGGGTGGCACGTCGATCACGCTCGAGGCCAAGAACCAGCCCGGCAAGCCGAACGCGATCAACAAGACCAACATGGCCACGGCGGTCAGCATCATTGAGCGCCGTGTCAATGGTCTTGGCGTTTCCGAGGCCGAGGTTCAGACCCAGGGCGATCGCAACATCATCGTCAACATCCCCAAGGGGACGAACTCGAAGCAGGCCCAGGAGCAGGTCGGTACGACCGCCCAGCTCTACTTCCGGCCCGTGCTCACCGTCACCGGCGGCGAACCGACGCCCACCGGTTCCGCCAGCCCTTCCGCGAGCGGTTCCGAGAAGGCGAGCGCCACGCCCAGCGCGAAGGCGAGCGACCCGGACACCGCCTCCGATCCGAAGAGCACGCCTTCGGCGAGCGCCACCACCCAGGGCCGTGCTGTCACCGGCGCCCTGAAGAAGGACGCGACGCCGACCCCCAGTGCCTCGGACAGTGCGAAGAAGTCCGAGACCCCGGCGGCGACACCGACGCCCGACGCGGCGACAGCCGCGCTGGAGAAGAAGTTCACCGCGCTGGACTGCTCGGACAAGTCCGCCCGTGCCACGGCCGGCGACGGAGTCAAGCCCGAGGACCCCACGGTCGCGTGCAGCTCCGAAGGTGACGCGAAGTACCTCCTCGGCCCGGCCGAGGTGTCCGGTACCGACGTCGACGACGCCAAGGCACAGTTCGACCAGCAGCGCGGCATCTGGCTCGTCTCGATGGAGTTCACCGACAAGGGCTCCAAGAAGTTCCAGACGATCACGAAGAAGCTGTCGACGCAGCAGTCCCCGCAGAACCAGTTCGCGATCTCCCTCGACGGCGAGGTCGTCTCCGCGCCGCAGGTGAACGAGGCCCTCAGCGGCAGCGCCGAGATCTCCGGCAGCTTCACCCAGCAGTCCGCCGGGGACCTGGCCAACGTGCTCTCCTACGGTGCGCTCCCCCTGGCCTTCCAGGAGCAGAGCGTCACCACCGTCACCGCCGCACTCGGTGGCGAGCAGCTGAAGGCCGGCCTGATCGCCGGTGCCATCGGTCTGGCCCTGGTCGTCATCTACCTGGTGGCCTACTACCGCGGTCTGGCGCTCATCGCGCTCCTCAGCCTCGCAGTGTCCGGTGTCCTGACCTACACGATCATGGCTCTGCTCGGTCCGGCCATCGGCTTCGCGCTGAACCTGCCCGCGGTCTGTGGAGCCATCGTGGCGATCGGTATCACAGCGGACTCGTTCATCGTGTACTTCGAACGCGTCCGTGACGAGATCCGTGAGGGCCGCACGCTGCGTCCGGCGATCGAGCGGGCCTGGCCGCGTGCCCGGCGCACGATCCTGGTCTCCGACTTCGTGTCGTTCCTCGCCGCCGCGGTGCTCTTCCTGGTCACCGTCGGGAAGGTCCAGGGCTTCGCGTTCACGCTCGGCCTGACGACCCTGCTCGATGTCGTCGTGGTGTTCCTCTTCACCAAGCCCGTCATGACGCTGATGGGCCGAACGAAGTTCTTCTCCAGCGGTCATCCGTGGTCCGGGCTGGACCCGAAGCGGCTCGGCGCCAAGCCGCCGCTGCGCCGCTCGCGCCGTGTCAACGCCCCCACCGACCACCCGAAGGAGGCGTGAGATGTCGCGACTCGGCAATCTCGGCGCCCGGCTCTACCGTGGCGAGGTCGGTTACGACTTCATCGGCAAGCGCAAGATCTGGTACGGCGTCTCGATCCTGATCACCATCACGGCCATCCTGGGCCTCGCGGTCAGCGGTCTGAACATGGGCATCGAATTCAAGGGCGGCGCGGTCTTCACGACCGACGAGAAGCCCAAGGTCTCGATCTCCCAGGCCCACGAGAGCGCGGTCGAGGCCTCCGGCCACGAGGCGATCGTCCAGGAGCTGGGCGACGGCAACATGCGGATCCAGATCACCGAGGTCGACACCGCCAAGGCCAACGAGGTCAAGACGCAGCTGGCCGAGGACCTCGGCATTCCCGAGGCGAAGATCAACGCGGACCTGGTCGGCCCCAGCTGGGGTGAGCAGATCGCCAACAAGGCCTGGACCGGCCTCGGCGTCTTCATGGTCCTCGTGGTGATCTACCTCGCGATCGCCTTCGAATGGCGCATGGCCGTCGCGGCCCTTGTCGCGCTGATCCATGACATCACCATCACGGTCGGTATCTACGCCCTGGTCGGCTTCGAGGTCACCCCGGGCACCGTGATCGGTCTGCTGACGATCCTCGGCTACTCCCTCTACGACACTGTCGTCGTCTTCGACAGCCTCAAGGAGGGCCAGAAGGGGATCACCAAGCAGACCCGCTGGACGTACAGCGAGGTCGCCAACCGTTCCATCAACGGCACGCTGGTGCGCTCCATCAACACCACCGTCGTCGCGCTGCTGCCGGTCGCCGGTCTGCTCTTCATCGGTGGCGGTGTCCTCGGTGCAGGCATGCTGAACGACATCTCGCTGTCGCTCTTCGTCGGCCTCGCAGCCGGTGCGTACTCCTCGATCTTCATCGCCACACCGCTGGTCGCGGACCTCAAGGAACGCGAACCGCAGATGAAGGCGCTCAAGAAGAGGATCCTCGCCAAGCGGGCTGCTGCAGCCGCCAAGGGCGAGTCCGTCGAGGACGAGCGGGACGACCGCGCGCAGGACGACGGCATCCCCGAGGACGCCGCCGCGGCGGGCGCCGTCGTCGGTCAGCGCCAGCAGCCCAGGGGCCACGGCCGGACTCCGGGGAAGCGTCGATGACCAGCACCACCGAATCACTCCGGGAGCTCCTGCTCAGCCGGATCCGCGACGTACCGGACTATCCGAAGCCCGGAGTGGTGTTCAAGGACATCACCCCGCTGCTCGCTGACCCGGTCGCCTTCACCGCGCTCACCGACTCCCTCGCGGAGCTGTGTGTACAGCACGGGGCCACCAAGATCGTCGGCCTCGAGGCGCGCGGTTTCATCCTGGCGGCGCCTGTCGCGGTGAAGGCCGGGCTCGGGTTCGTACCCGTCCGCAAGGCCGGGAAGCTGCCCGGTGCCACGCTCGGGCAGGCGTACGAGCTGGAGTACGGCACGGCGGAGATCGAGATCCACGCCGAGGACCTGTCCGCCGACGACCGGATCATGGTCATCGACGACGTCCTGGCCACCGGTGGCACCGCTGAGGCCTCGCTGGAGCTGATCCGGCGGGCCGGTGCCCAGGTCGCGGGTGTGTCGGTCCTCATGGAGCTCGGCTTCCTCGCGGGCCGGGCACGTCTCGACGGGGCCCTGCGCGGCGCCCCGCTGGAGGCATTGATCACTCTCTGAGCGGCGCTGCGCAGCCGTAGTGGCAGCAGTCGGTCACACAAGGACGGGCACCCGGGACATCCGGGTGCCCGTCCTGTCTTGTGACGGGTTTCACCGGCCCCGGGCGAGGACCTGCCGGGGGATCGATACCATGGGCTTTCCGGGTAGCCCGGATCCGCACGAGGAGCGCACTTGCCAGACGAGGCCCAGCCAGTCGCCGCCCCGCAGCCAGACGAGCCCGCGGCGGACCCCGCCACGCCCGAGGAGGCGAAGCGCGCCGAGGAGCCGGAGCCCGGTGAGCGGGAGCCCGCTGACGGCTCGGCGCAGGACCGGGCCACAGCCTCCGAGGTACCTGCCGCTCCCGTGACGGCGAAGCCGACGCCCCCTCCCGGGGCGAAGACGGCGTCCCCGGCGAAGCCGGATACCGAGCCGGCGCCCTCTGCCGAGCCCGCCGCCTCCGCACAGGCGGCCCCGGTGAGCCCCGCACCATCGGCGGCACCCGCTCCGGCCGCGAAGCCTCCCGCCGCCGAGCCCCCCGCTCCCGTCGCGAAGTCCCCGGCCGCGAAGCCCCCCGTCGCGAAGCCCGCGGCCACCCCGCCCGCCCCGCCGACCCGCTCCGGTGGTTCCTCCAACCGTGTCCGGGCCAGGCTCGCCCGTCTGGGCGTGCAGCGCACAAGCCCGTACAACCCGGTCCTCGAACCGTTGCTGCGTACCGTCCGCAGCAACGACCCCAAGATCGAGTCCGCCACGCTGCGCCAGATCGAGCGCGCCTACCAGGTCGCCGAACGCTGGCACCGCGGCCAGAAGCGCAAGAGCGGCGACCCCTACATCACTCATCCGCTCGCCGTCACGACGATCCTCGCCGAGCTCGGCATGGACCCGGCGACGCTGATGGCCGGACTGCTGCACGACACGGTCGAGGACACCGAGTACGGCCTGGACACGCTGCGCAAGGACTTCGGCGACCAGGTCGCGCTCCTCGTGGACGGCGTCACCAAGCTCGACAAGGTCAAGTTCGGCGAGGCCGCGCAGGCCGAGACCGTGCGCAAGATGGTCGTCGCCATGGCAAAGGACCCCCGGGTCCTGGTCATCAAGCTCGCCGACCGCCTGCACAACATGCGCACCATGCGCTACCTCAAGCGGGAGAAGCAGGAGAAGAAGGCCCGCGAGACGCTCGAGATCTATGCACCGCTGGCTCACCGCCTGGGCATGAACACCATCAAGTGGGAGCTGGAGGACCTCGCCTTCGCGATCCTCTACCCGAAGATGTACGACGAGATCGTCCGCCTCGTCGCCGAACGCGCGCCCAAGCGCGACGAATACCTCGCCATAGTGACCGACGAGGTCCAGTCCGATCTGCGCGCCGCCCGGATCAAGGCCACCGTCACCGGACGGCCGAAGCACTACTACAGCGTCTACCAGAAGATGATCGTGCGGGGCCGGGACTTCGCCGAGATCTACGACCTGGTGGGTATCCGGGTGCTCGTCGACACGGTCCGTGACTGTTACGCGGCGCTCGGCACCGTCCACGCGCGATGGAATCCGGTCCCCGGCCGGTTCAAGGACTACATCGCGATGCCGAAGTTCAACATGTACCAGTCACTGCACACCACGGTGATCGGTCCCAGCGGCAAGCCCGTCGAGCTCCAGATCCGTACGTTCGACATGCACCGCCGCGCCGAGTACGGCATCGCCGCGCACTGGAAGTACAAGCAGGAGCCCTCTGCCGGTGCCTCCAAGGTGCGTACCGACGTACCCAAGAGCACCGGACGCGGCCAGGACTCCGTCAACGACATGGCGTGGCTGCGCCAGCTCCTGGACTGGCAGAAGGAGACAGAGGACCCCAGCGAGTTCCTGGAGTCCCTGCGCTTCGACCTCTCGCGCAACGAGGTCTTCGTCTTCACACCCAAGGGCGATGTCATAGCGCTGCCCGCGGGTGCGACTCCGGTCGACTTCGCGTACGCCGTCCATACGGAGGTCGGCCACCGGACCATAGGAGCACGGGTCAACGGGCGGCTCGTACCGCTCGAGTCGACGCTCGACAACGGTGACCTCGTGGAGGTCTTCACCTCCAAGGCGGCCGGCGCCGGACCCTCCCGGGACTGGCTCGGGTTCGTCAAGTCGCCGCGAGCGCGCAACAAGATCCGCGCCTGGTTCTCCAAGGAGCGCCGTGACGAGGCGATCGAGCAGGGCAAGGACTCCATCGCGCGGGCCATGCGCAAGCAGAACCTGCCGATCCAGCGGATCCTCACCGGCGACTCCCTCGTCACCCTCGCCCACGAGATGCGCTACCCCGACATCTCGTCGCTGTACGCGGCGATCGGCGAGGGGCATGTCGCCGCGGCCGGCGTCGTGCAGAAGCTCGTCCAGGCGCTCGGTGGCGAGGACGCCGCCAACGAGGACCTCGCGGAGAGCTCGCCGCCCTCGCACGGCCGCAACAAGCGCCGCGCCAAGGCGGATCCGGGTGTGGTCGTCAAGGGCGTCGAGGACGTCTGGGTCAAACTGGCCCGCTGCTGTACACCCGTGCCCGGTGACCCGATCATCGGGTTCGTGACCCGTGGCAGCGGCGTCTCCGTGCACCGTGCCGACTGCGTCAACGTCGACTCGCTCTCGCAGCAGCCGGAGCGGATCCTCGAGGTCGAGTGGGCGCCGACCCAGTCGTCGGTGTTCCTCGTCGCCATCCAGGTCGAGGCACTGGACCGGTCGAGGCTGCTCTCCGACGTCACCCGCGTCCTGTCCGACCAGCACGTCAACATCCTGTCGGCGGCCGTACAGACGTCCCGCGACCGGGTGGCCACCTCGCGCTTCACCTTCGAGATGGGCGACCCCAAGCACCTCGGCCACGTCCTGAAGGCCGTACGGGGCGTGGAGGGCGTGTACGACGTCTACCGGGTCACCTCGGCCCGCAGGCCGTAGAGCGGACGTACGAGAGGGGCTCCTGTACGTGACACGTACAGGAGCCCCTCGCGTACGACAGAACCCGGCACACTCAGCCGCCGAACTCCTCCAGGCCCTTCAGGGCCTGGTCCAGCAGCGCCTGCCGGCCCTCCAGCTCACGGGACAGCTTGTCCGCCCTGGCGTTGTTGCCCGAGGTGCGTGCCGTGTCGATCTGCTTACGCAGCTTGTCGACAGCAGCCTGGAGCTGACCGGTCAGACCCTCGGCGCGGGCCCGCGCCTCCGGGTTCGTCCGGCGCCACTCGGACTCCTCGGCCTCCTGGAGCGCCCGCTCCACCGTGTGCATCCGGCCCTCGACCTTCGGGCGGGCGTCACGCGGTACATGACCGACGGCCTCCCAGCGCTCGTTGACGGAGCGGAACGCGGCCCTGGCCGCCTTCAGATCCGTCACCGGCACCAGCTTCTCGGCCTCGATCGCGAGCTCCTCCTTCAGCTTGAGGTTCTCGCCCTGCTCCGCGTCGCGCTCCGCGAAGACCCCGCTGCGCGCCTCGAAGAACACGTCCTGGGCGCCGCGGAAGCGGTTCCACAGGTCGTCCTCGGACTCGCGCTGGGCGCGGCCCGCGGACTTCCACTCGGTCATCAGGTCGCGGTAACGGGCGGCCGTCGTGCCCCAGTCGGTGGAACCGGAGAGCGACTCGGCCTCGGCGACCAGCTTCTCCTTGACCTTGCGGGCCTCCTCGCGCTGAGCATCCAGCGAGGCGAAGTGCGCCTTGCGGCGCTTCGAGAACGCCGAACGGGCATGCGAGAAGCGGTGCCACAGCTCGTCGTCCGACTTGCGGTCGAGACGCGGCAGGCCCTTCCAGATGTCGACGAGCGCCCGTAGCCGCTCACCCGCGGACCGCCACTGCTCGCTCTGCGCCAGCTCCTCCGCCTCGACGACGAGCGCCTCCTTGGCGAGACGGGCCTCGTCGGTCTGCTTCGCCTTCTGGACCTTGCGCTCCTCCCGCCGCGAGTCGACGGTCGCGACCAGGGAGTCCAGCCGCTTGCCCAGCGCGGCGAGGTCGCCGACGGCGTGGTGCTCGTCGATCTGCTGACGCAGATGCTCGATCGCCGCCGTCGCGTCCTTGGCCGACAGATCGGTGGTCTTCACCCGCCGTTCGAGGAGGCCGATCTCGACCACCAGGCCCTCGTACTTGCGCTCGAAATAGGCCAGGGCCTCCTCGGGGGAACCGGCCTGCCACGATCCGACGACCTGCTCGCCCTCGGCCGTACGCACGTACACGGTGCCCGTCTCATCGACACGGCCCCACGGGTCGCTGCTCACAGCGCCTCCTCCACCTGATGCCTGCGAAGGGGTTCGCCCCCCGGGCATCGTCCACAGTTTCCTGGGGCGGGCAGCGCCCGCCCTGCACAACGCCAATCTAGGCGACCGGCCACCCGGCTGTCCGCACTCAGCGCGGCCGAAATTCTTCGCCCGCGCCGAGTGACCGCGGCCGGCCGGCCGCCCGGCCGGTCAGGCCTTGTCGACGGCCGCCTTCTCGACCGTGACCGCCTTCTTCGGAGCGCCGTCGGCCGCCCCACCGGTGACACCCGCCTCGGCGATCTTCTTGACGGCCTTCAGGCCGGCATCGTCCATGGTGCCGAACGGCGTGTAGCTGGGCGGCAGTTTGGTGTCCTTGTAGACCAGGAAGAACTGGCTGCCGCCGGTGCCCGGCTGGCCGGTGTTCGCCATCGCGACCGTGCCCGCCGCATAGGTCACCGCGCCGTCGTCGCCCGCCTTGCCCAGCGCGGTCAGATTCTCGTCCGGGATCGTGTACCCGGGACCGCCCGTGCCGTCGCCCTTGGGGTCACCGCACTGCAGGACGAAAATGCCCTCCGTGGTCAGACGGTGACACTTCGTGCTGTCGAAGTACCCCTTGTCCGCGAGGGCCTTGAACGAATTCGTGGTGTGCGGGGTCTTCGCCGCGTCCATCTCGATCGCTATGTCGCCCTGGCTGGTCTTCAGGGACATCGAGTACTTCGCTTTTTTGTCGATCTCCATCGCGGGCTCGGGCGCACTGCTCTCGCTCGCCGACGGAGAGGCCGACGGGCTCGCGCTCGCCGCCGCATCCGCCGAGTCCTTCTTGCCGTCGCCGTCCCGCGAGACGTACGCGCCCGCGCCGATGACCGCCACCACGGCCACTGCCGACACGATGATCACGGACAGGCGCCTGGTCCTCCGGCGCGCTTCCTCCCGGCGCTGCTGCTGCCGCTCGAACTTCTCCCGGGCGAGCTGCCGCCGCCGCTGATCGCTGCTGACCACCGGTTGGTCTCCTTGTACGTCGTGTAATCCGGCCTGAGTTGCCCCGTACCGTATATGGGTTAGCTGTGGAATGAGGAGCGCCGGTAGGCTCTGATCTGCCGTATCCGTCTCCGCAGCCCTCTCACGTCGGACGAACACTAAGGACGATTGTGCTTATTGCCGGGTTCCCCGCCGGGGCCTGGGGGACCAATTGCTATCTGGTCGCCCCCGCCGCAGGCGAGGAGTGCGTGATCATCGACCCGGGCCACCAGGCCGCCCAGGGCGTCGAGGAAGCGCTGAAGAAGCATCGGCTCAAGCCCGTCGCCGTCGTGCTCACCCACGGCCACATCGACCATGTGGCCTCGGTCGTCCCCGTGTGCGGCGCCCATGACGTCCCTGCCTGGATCCACCCCGAGGACCGGTACATGATGAGCGATCCGGAGAAGGCACTGGGCCGCTCCATCGGGATGCCGCTCATGGGGGAGCTGACCGTGGGCGAGCCCGACGACGTCAAGGAGCTGACCGACGGCGCCCTGCTGAAGCTGGCGGGCCTGGAGTTCGGCGTCGCGCATGCGCCCGGCCATACCAAGGGGTCGGTGACGTTCAGGATGCCCGAGGCCGCGGATGTTCCGCAGGTTCTCTTCTCGGGCGACCTGCTCTTCGCCGGCTCCGTCGGACGCACCGACCTGCCCGGTGGCGACCACGCCGAGCTGCTCGAGTCGCTGGCCCGTGTGTGCCTGCCGCTCGACGACTCGACCGTGGTGCTGTCCGGCCACGGCCCCCAGACGACCATCGGCCGCGAGCGCGCCTCCAACCCGTATCTGCACGGCATGGACGCGCCCCGCCGAGGAATGTGACGAGAGATATTCCTGTGAGTACCTTCCAGGCCCCCAAGGGCACGTACGACCTGATCCCGCCGGACTCCGCGAAGTACCTCGCGGTGCGCGCGGCGATCTCCGCACCCCTGAAGAACTCCGGCTACGGCTACATCGAGACGCCCGGTTTCGAGGACGTCGCCCTGTTCGCGCGCGGAGTCGGTGAGTCCACCGACATCGTGTCCAAGGAGATGTACGCCTTCGAGACCAAGGGCGGCGACAAACTCGCTCTGCGCCCCGAGGGCACCGCCTCCGTGCTGCGCGCCGCCCTGGAGGCCAACCTCCACAAGGCGGGCAACCTCCCCGTCAAGCTCTGGTACTCAGGCTCGTACTACCGCTACGAGCGTCCGCAGAAGGGCCGTTACAGGCACTTCTCGCAGGTCGGCGCGGAGGCCATCGGCGCGGAGGACCCGGCGCTGGATGCCGAGCTGATCATCCTGGCCGACCAGGCGTACCGCTCGCTGGGTCTCGCACAGTTCCGGATCCTGCTGAACTCGCTGGGCGACAAGGAGTGCCGCCCCGTCTTCCGGGAGGCGCTCCAGACCTTCCTGCGCGACCTCGATCTGGACGAGGAGACCCGTCGGCGCATCGAGATCAACCCGCTCCGGGTCCTCGACGACAAGCGGCCCGAGGTGCAGAAGCAGCTGACCGCTGCGCCGAAGCTGCGCGACTACCTGTGCGACGCCTGCAAGGCGTACCACGAGGAGGTCCGCGATCTGCTGACGGCGGCCGGAGTCGTGTACGAGGACGACGAGAAGCTGGTCCGCGGCCTCGACTACTACACGCGCACGACCTTCGAGTTCGTCCACGACGGCCTGGGCTCCCAGTCCGCGGTGGGCGGCGGCGGCCGTTACGACGGGCTGTCCGAGATGATCGGCGGCCCCGCGCTGCCGTCCGTCGGCTGGGCGCTCGGCGTGGACCGTACGGTGCTCGCGCTGGAGGCCGAAGGCATCGAGCCGGCCGTCCCCGCCACCACCAGTGTGTACGCGGTACCGCTCGGCGAGGAGGCACGGCGCGTGCTCTTCGGCCTGGTCACCGAGTTGCGCAGGGCCGGTGTCGCCACCGACTTCGCATTCGGTGGCCGTGGCCTCAAGGGGGCGATGAAGAGCGCGAACCGCTCCGGTGCCCGCTTCACGATCGTGGCCGGTGAACGTGATCTCGCCGAGGGCACGGTCCAGCTCAAGGACATGGAGTCGGGCGAGCAGCAGCCGGTCGCGCTCGACGCGCTCGTGGCCGCGGTACAGGCCAAGCTGGCCTGACCGCCCAGGTCCACAGGTGCCCGCCCGGTCGGCCCGGGCGGGCACAGTGCGTCCGGACGGCGCTGCCGCCCGCCGGAGAGCACCTTGATGCGGGAGCCGGCCTTCTGCTCCGGACCGACCAGCGCGATGACGTCCTCGGGCTCGAGCGGACGCGGGCCGTAGCGGGCGAAGTGCCTCACCGTTTCCCGTTTCGTCAACTCGGCAGGAGTCGATTCATCCTGCCGGACGGCCCGGATGCGGGAACGCCACCGGCGGCCGGCGCCGGCAGGGTCCCCGCCGAGTACGGACACGATCCCTTCGTCACGGCGGCGACGGCCCCGCAGATCTCCACGGTGGTGCTCTTCCCTCCCGTTCGGACCGAGGATGCCGAACGCCTCGCCGTGCCGGATCCCCAGGTCGAGGCGGTCCACCGCGGTGAGTTCGCCGTAGAGCTTGCGCAGCCCGTGCACGTCGGCTGCGAGTTCTGTCATGGCAACGAGCGCCTCGCGTACCCCCGGAGTCGTGCCCCGCGGGCGCACACCTTTATGTCCATCGAACGGCCGGCCAATGCGGCGGTACGGCACAATGACCGTGCCCGGCTGGCTACTCAGTGATGGAACGGCGATATGACGACTGCAGCGGTAGATCATCCCTCCTTCGACCAGGACGAGGACGGCGGGACGAGGACCATCGGCGGCAGCCGCGCGTTCGCACTGCTGCTGGTGATCACCGGCGCGGCCGGCCTGCTCGCCGCCTGGGTGATCACGATCGACAAGTTCAAGCTGCTCGAGGACCCCAGCTTCACCCCGGGCTGCAGCCTGAACCCGGTCGTCGCATGCGGCAACATCATGAAGAGCGAGCAGGCGGCGGCGTTCGGCTTTCCCAACCCGATGCTCGGAATCGCCACCTACTCGGTGGTCATCGGCATCGGCATGGCGCTCCTGGCCGGCGCGCGCTTCCGCAGCTGGTACTGGCTCGGTCTGAACGCGGGGACGCTGTTCGGCGTCGGATTCTGCACCTGGCTCCAGTACCAGTCGCTCTACAGCATCAACTCGCTCTGCCTGTGGTGCTGCCTGGCCTGGGTCGCGACGATCTTCATGTTCTGCTACGTCACCACGCACAACATCAAGCACCGCATCCTTCCGGCGCCCGCCTGGCTGCGGAACGGGCTCACCGAGTTCCACTGGGTGCCGTCGGTGCTCTGGATCGGCATCATCGGCATGCTGATCCTGACCCGCTGGTGGGACTTCTGGACCAGCTGACCGGTCCTGGCCCCGGCGGCGTTGTCAGCGGGGTGGCATAGGCTTCCCCGCGTGGAGCCCGACCTCTTTACCGCAGCAGCCGAAGACCGCCAGGAGAAGGATCCGTCCAGCAGCCCCCTCGCTGTCCGGATGCGCCCTCGTACGCTGGACGAGGTCGTCGGCCAGCAGCATCTGCTGAAGCCGGGCTCGCCGCTGCGGCGACTCGTCGGCGAGGGGAGCGGCGGCCCCGCGGGCCCGTCCTCGGTGATCCTCTGGGGGCCGCCCGGCACCGGGAAGACGACTCTGGCGTACGTGGTCAGCAAGGCCACCAACAAGCGTTTCGTCGAGCTCTCCGCGATCACCGCCGGCGTCAAGGAGGTCCGGGCCGTCATCGAGGGCGCACGCCGGGCGACCGGCGGCTTCGGCAAGGAGACCGTCCTTTTCCTGGACGAGATCCACCGCTTCTCCAAGGCCCAGCAGGACTCCCTGCTCCCCGCGGTGGAGAACCGCTGGGTGACCCTGATCGCGGCCACCACGGAGAATCCGTACTTCTCGATCATCTCCCCGCTGCTGTCGCGCTCCCTGCTCCTGACCCTGGAGCCGCTCACCGACGAGGATCTGCGCGCCCTGCTGAGCCGGGCCCTGACCGATGAGAGGGGCCTGGGCGGAGCCGTCACCCTGGCCGATGACGCCCAGGCACATCTGCTGCGGATCGCGGGCGGTGACGCCCGGCGCGCGCTGACCGCGCTGGAGGCGGCGGCCGGAGCGGCCCTCGCCAAGCACGACGCGCAGATCACTCTCACGACGCTCGAGGAGACCGTCGACCGCGCGGCCGTGAAGTACGACCGTGACGGCGACCAGCACTACGACGTCGCGAGCGCCCTGATCAAGTCGATCCGCGGGTCCGACGTGGATGCGGCCCTGCACTACCTGGCCCGGATGATCGAGGCGGGGGAGGACCCCCGCTTCATCGCCCGGCGGCTGATGATCTCCGCCAGCGAGGACATCGGGCTCGCCGATCCCACGGCGCTGCCCACCGCGGTGGCGGCCGCCCAGGCCGTGGCGATGATCGGTTTCCCGGAGGCGGCTCTCACCCTCAGCCACGCCACGATCGCGCTGGCGCTCGCCCCCAAGTCCAACGCGGCGACGCTGGCGATCTCCGCCGCGCAGGAAGACGTGCGCAGGGGCCTCGCGGGCCCGGTCCCGGCCCATCTGCGCGACGGCCACTACAAGGGCGCCGCCAAGCTGGGTCACGCCCAGGGCTACATCTACCCGCACGACGTTCCCGGCGGAATCGCCGCCCAGGAGTATGCCCCGGAGGCAGTCCGGGGCAGGCGCTACTACGAACCCACGCGGTACGGCGCCGAGGCGCGGTACGCGGATGTGGCGGACCGGGTCCGTGAGCGCCTCGGCCGTGGGGAATCGGGCGGCACGGCACCGTCCTGACGGCGGCACGGCACCGTCCTGACCCGTGCGCAGCCGGGGCGGCGCTCCAGGACCGGCTCAGCAGGACGCCGCTTCGAAGAGCGTGTACATGGCGCGGCGCAGCTCGCTGATATCGCGTACGGGATCCGGGAATTCGAAGCGGGCGTCGAAGCATGCCCCGTCGGTCTCCACGAACCGGACCCGCAGGCCGAAGCGGTCGAGTGCGACCGGGACGGCGGCGGGCCGCTGCGTCGAGCAGGTGTCCGTCGTCCGGTCGCCGAGCAGCGTGGACAGCGTCTCCATCTGCTCGCTGTGGGCCGTGTGCAGGTGCTGGAGCAGCTCCGCCTCGTGGCTGACGAGCGGGTCGGCTTCCACGTCGCGGAAAGCGTCGGGCTCGATGTCCTCGGCGCCCCACAGGTCGTCGATCGACGCCTCCCCGACCTCCAGCCTGAGCATGGTCCGGCCGGGTTCCGTCGGCCCCGGTACGGAGGTCAGCCAGCCGGAGATCCGGGCGCGGCCGCGGATCCGGTGCGGGACGGAGACCGGTGCGACATCGATGATCTCCAGCACGGCGGTAAGTTCGTCGCCCTGGGCGTGTGCTGCGGCCCGCGCGACCGCTGAGTCGGCGGGGAACAGGAGGAACACATCCCCTTCGGGTCCGATGCCCCTGGAGTCGGGCACCAGGTGGTCGGGACGGATCACATCCAGCCCGGGTACGAGCAGTGCGGCGGAGCAGGTACTCTGTACGAGAGTTCGTGTGCGCTCGGCTGCTGACGGCATCCGAGTGTTTTCAAGCCCGCTGGGACGCGGCTGACCACGATCAGATCGGCCTTCCGTCGTAGCAGCACCTTCTGGTGTGCTGCCGCTGTCTGTGCTGTCCGTGACGTGAGTGGTGTTCCCAGGGCGAGACATGCGATCTCCTTGAGTAAGGTAAGCCTAACCTAACCTACAACGGAGGTCTGGAGAACGTGCCTAACCAGTCGCGTCCCAAGGTCAAGAAGTCGCGTGCCCTCGGCATCGCTCTGACGCCGAAGGCTGTCAAGTACTTCGAAGCCCGCCCCTACCCGCCGGGCGAGCACGGCCGTGGCCGCAAGCAGAACTCGGACTACAAGGTCCGTCTGCTCGAGAAGCAGCGTCTGCGTGCGCAGTACGACATCAGCGAGCGCCAGATGGCGCGTGCCTACGACCGCGCCAAGAAGGCCGAAGGCAAGACGGGCGAGGCGCTGGTCGTCGAGCTCGAGCGCCGTCTCGACGCCCTGGTCCTGCGTTCGGGCATCGCCCGCACCATCTACCAGGCCCGCCAGATGGTCGTCCACGGCCACATCGAGGTCAACGGTGGCAAGGTCGACAAGCCGTCCTTCCGCGTCCGTCCCGACGACGTCGTGATGGTCCGCGAGCGCAGCCGCTCCAAGGTCCCCTTCCAGGTGGCCCGCGAGGGTGGTTACGACACCGACGGTGAGACCCCGCGCTACCTCCAGGTGAACCTGAAGGCCCTGGCCTTCCGCCTGGACCGTGACCCGAACCGCAAGGAAATTCCGGTCATCTGCGACGAGCAGCTCGTCGTCGAGTACTACGCCCGCTGATCCAGGCGTAGCTACCGTCAGAGCTCGGGCCCGCCCCTCCCTGTTGTACGGGAGGCGGCGGGCCTTCGCGTTTCCCCGGGCGCGGCAACGCCGTGCGTCCCCTTTGCGCCCGGTAGGCGGCGGGCCTCTTCGCCGAGCGCCCTCGCCACCGCGGCCTTCGTCTCCAGCCGGCTCCCGGAGCGCCGCTGCGCCTCGTACCGCACATCGCCGAGTACGTCCCTGGCCCGTGCCTCGCAGTCGGCGCGGGGCCTGCCGAAATGCGCCGAGCCGAACAGGGGCAGGCCCACCGAGGGCCAGATCCGCTCCGCGGCCCCCTGCAGCACGGCGGCCTCCGCGGCGTCACCCTCGACGGCCGTGACCAGGGCCAGCAGCTCCAGCGAGAGCACCGTGCCGAGCAGGTCATGGAACGTGTGCGCGATGGACAGCGACTCCCCGAGCATCTCCCGTGCCCGCGCGGTCTGCCCCCGCTGCAGAGCCGCATAGGCCAGCACGTACAGCGCATAGGCGAGAGCCCACCGCTCCCCGTGGTCCTCGCAGATCTCGCGGACCTCCTCACAGATCTCCGCCGCCCCGTCCAGGTCTCCGGCGAACGCCACGGCCATCGCCAGCTCGACCTGGGCCATCAGTACATTGCTGTTCAGCTCGCCGATCTCCCGGTAGCGCGTCAGGGCCTCGCGCAGCAGCTCCTCCGCGCGGACCAGATCGTCCGTGACGATCGCGAGGCAACCGGAGCGATGCACCGCGTAGGCCACCGCGGACGCGTCCCCCGAGCGCTCGCCCTCCTCCCGGCACTCCTGCAGGGCCGAGACCGCGCCGATCGCGTCGCCCTGCAGGACGGCCACATAGCCGAGCACCCACAGCGCCTTCAGCCGCGACGGATCGTAGGGCGACTCCTCCTCCAGTACGTGGTCCAGCCAGTGGCGCCCCTCCGAGAGCCGGCCGCAGCCCGCCCAGTAGAACCAGAGGGTGCCCGCCAGATACTGAGCGAGATGGACCTCGTCGGGGCTCTCCATCGAGCACTCCATCGCCCGGCGCAGATTGGGCAGCTCACTGTCGATACGGGCGGCGGCCGCCGCCTGCCGGGGACTGAACCAGTCGAGCTCGCACCAGGTCGCAAGCCCGAGAAACCAGTCGCGGTGCCTGCGGCGCAGCCGTTCCGTGTCACCGGTCGCGCTCAGCCACTCGGCGCCGTACTCCCGCACGGTGTCCAGCAGCCGGAACCTGCTGCCGGCCGCCGAGTCCTCGCGCAGGACGACGGACTGCGCGAGCAGCTCGTCGAGAACGTCGAGCACCGAGTCGGCCGGCAGATCGGGACCGCTGCAGATGTATTCGACGGCCTCCAGGTCGAACTGCCCGGCGAACACCGACAGCCGCGCCCACAGCAGGCGCTGCTCGGGAGCGCACAGCTCGTGGCTCCAGCCGATGGCCGTACGCAAGGTCTGATGGCGGGGCAACGCGCTCCGGCTGCCCCCGGTCAGCAGCCGGAAGCGGTCGTCCAGCCGTTGGAGCACCTGTTCCATCGACAGTGCCCGCAGCCGCCCGGCGGCCAGTTCGAGGGCGAGCGGAATTCCGTCGAGGCGCCGGCACAGCTCCCGTGCGGATTCCTGGTTGCCTGCCGTCAGCCTGAACCCCGGCTGAACGGCGCAGGCCCGCTGGGCGAAGAGTGCCATGGCGTCGTCGTCCGCCATCGGCGTCAGCGCGAGGGTGGCCTCGCCGTCCACGCGCAGCGGGCGGCGTCCGGCGGCGAGAATCTGCAGGCGCGGAGCCCGGCGCAGCAGTTCCCCCACGAGCTCGGCGCACGCATCGACGAGATGTTCGAAGCCGTCGATCACGAGCAGGAGCCGGCGCTCCGCGCAGTGCTCCACCAACGTGGTGCGTGGCGGCCTCTTGGTGTGATCGGTGAGCCCCAGGGCATCGACCAATGCGTGTTCGAGCAGGGCAGGATCATGGATGGCCGACAGCTCGGCGATCCAGACCCCGTCGCAGTACCGTTTCTCCACGAGTGCCGCGATCCGGACGGCACAACGGGTCTTGCCGACCCCGGCCACCCCGGCCACCGTGACCAGTCTGGACTCGTCCAGCAGCAGCCCCAGTCGGTCGAGCTCGTCCTCGCGTCCCACGAATGTGTTCAGTTCGGCCGGCAGATTTCCGCGGACGGCGGCGGGCGGGGGCTCCGCGTCGTCGGGCGTGGGGGAGGGGCGCTGAGGGCGTCGCATGAAACACGCAGAGTACTGGGACATAAGCTCTCCGTACAATCTCCCCGCATCCGCGCTCGCCCCGCCCGCCCGTAATGCGGTACAGGGCCTGACGCCCGGCGCGATAGGGTCGAGGGACGACGATCGGCCGTGGTGGCAGCACACACGGGCCAACCCGAAGACAGGCAGAGACAAGCCCCGGCCGGGGCAAGCGACAAGCAGAGAGCGGTGCACTGTGTCCGGTGGAGAGGTGGCCGGGATCCTGGTGGCCGTCTTCTGGGCGATCCTGGTTTCGTTCCTCGCCGTGGTGCTGGTGAGGCTGGCCCAGACGCTCAGGGCGACCACCAAGCTGGTGGCGGACGTGACCGAGCAGGCGGTTCCGCTGCTCGCCGACGCCTCCGCGACCCTGCGCTCCGCGCAGACCCAGCTCGACAAGGTCGACGCCATCGCGAGCGACGTCCAGGAGGTCACCTCCAACGCCTCCGCGCTCTCCACCACCGTCGCATCGACGTTCGGCGGGCCGCTCGTGAAGGTCGCCGCGTTCGGCTACGGGGTACGCCAGGCGCTCGGCCGCCGGACCGCTCCGGAACCGGCGCCGGCCTCCCCTGCCTCCCGTCGTGCCGTGATCGTCGGCCGTACCGTGCCGTCCGCCCGCAGCAAGAAGCGGAACGGCCGAAGCTCCCGCGGACAGAAGGACTGACGCAGCGATGTTCCGCCGTACGTTCTGGTTCACCGCCGGCGCAGCCGCCGGTGTCTGGGCCACCACCAAGGTCAACCGCAAGATCAAGCAGCTGACTCCCGAGAGCCTCGCGGCCCAGGCCGCCGACAAGGCGATCGAGGCGGGTCACAGGCTGAAGGACTTCGCTCTCGACGTGCGCGAGGGCATGGCCCGGCGTGAGGCCGAACTGGGCGGGGCACTGGGTCTCGATGCACCTGTCGATCCCGAACTCCCGGTACGGGCCCACCTCGTGGTCGAAGCGGCCGACACAGGCCACGCCGCCGCGCACCGCAAGCTCCCCTACAACTCGAACAACCGGAATGAGGACCACTAATGGAGTCGGCTGAAATTCGCCGCCGCTGGCTGAGCTTCTTCGAGGAGCGCGGTCACACCGTCGTGCCTTCGGCGTCGCTCATCGCGGACGACCCGACTCTGCTGCTGGTCAACGCGGGCATGGTTCCCTTCAAGCCGTACTTCCTCGGCGAGGTCAAGCCGCCCGCCCCGCGCGTCACCAGCGTGCAGAAGTGCGTCCGTACGCCGGACATCGAAGAGGTCGGCAAGACCACCCGGCACGGCACGTTCTTCCAGATGTGCGGCAACTTCTCCTTCGGCGACTACTTCAAGGAAGGGGCCATCCAGTACGCCTGGGAGGCCCTGACCAACTCCGTCGAGGACGGTGGCTTCGGCCTCGACCCCGAGCGTCTGTGGATCACGGTCTACCTGGACGACGACGAGGCCGAGCAGATCTGGCGCGAGAAGATCGGCGTTCCGGCCGAGCGCATCCAGCGCCTGGGCAAGAAGGACAACTTCTGGTCCATGGGCGTCCCCGGTCCCTGCGGCCCGTGCTCCGAGATCAACTACGACCGCGGCCCGGAGTTCGGCGTCGAGGGCGGCCCCGCCGTCAACGACGAGCGCTACGTGGAGATCTGGAACCTGGTCTTCATGCAGTACGAGCGGGGCGCCGGCGACGGCAAGGAGGACTTCCCGATCCTCGGGGACCTGCCGTCGAAGAACATCGACACGGGCCTCGGTCTCGAGCGCCTCGCCATGATCCTTCAGGGCGTACAGAACATGTACGAGACCGACACCCTGCGCGTCGTCATGGACAAGGCCACCGAGCTCACCGGAGTGCGCTACGGCGCCGAGCGGGGCTCGGACGTGTCCATGCGCGTCGTCGCCGACCACATCCGTACGTCGGTGATGCTCATCGGCGACGGCGTCACCCCCGGCAACGAGGGCCGTGGCTACGTGCTGCGCCGCATCATGCGCCGCGCCATCCGCAACATGCGGCTCATGGGCGCCACCGGACCGGTGGCCCGCGACCTGGTCGACGTCGTGATCAACACGATGGGCGAGCAGTACCCGGAGCTCATCACCGACCGCAAGCGCATCGAGACCGTCGCCCTCGCCGAGGAAGCCGCCTTCCTCAAGGCCCTCAAGGGCGGCACGAACATCCTCGAGACCGCCGTCACCGAGACCAAGGCCGCCGGCGGCCAGGTCCTCGCCGGCGACAAGGCGTTCCTGCTCCACGACACCTGGGGCTTCCCGATCGACCTCACGCTGGAGATGGCCGCCGAACAGGGCCTCTCCGTCGACGAGGAGGGCTTCCGCCGCCTGATGCAGGAGCAGCGGGACAAGGCCAAGGCCGATGCCCGCGCCAAGAAGACCGGCCACGCCGACCTGTCCGCCTACCGCGAGGTCGCCGACAGCTCCGGAGCCACCGAGTTCACCGGCTACACGTCCACCGAGGGCGAGTCGACGATCGTCGGTCTCCTCGTCGACGGTGTCCCCTCGCCGGCCGCCACCGAGGGCGACGAGGTCGAGGTCGTCCTGGACCGCACCCCGTTCTACGCCGAGGGCGGCGGCCAGATCGCCGACCAGGGGCGGATCCGGCTCGACACCGGCGCCGTCATCGAGGTCCGCGACGTACAGAAGCCGGTCCCCGGCGTCCATGTGCACAAGGGCGTCGTCCAGGTCGGCGAGGTGACGGTCGGTGCCTCCGTTTACGCCGCCATCGACAACACGCGTCGCCGCGCCATCGCCCGAGCCCACAGCGCCACGCACCTCACGCACCAGGCGCTGCGCGATGCGCTCGGCCCGACGGCCGCCCAGGCCGGTTCGGAGAACTCCCCCGGCCGCTTCCGCTTCGACTTCGGCTCGCCCGCCGCCGTACCCGGCACGGTCCTCACCGATGTCGAGCAGAGGATCAACGAGGTCCTCTCGCGGGAACTCGACGTCCAGGCCGAGGTCATGTCGATCGACGAGGCCAAGAAGCAGGGCGCCATCGCCGAGTTCGGCGAGAAGTACGGCGAGCGGGTCCGGGTCGTCACCATCGGCGACTTCTCCAAGGAGCTGTGCGGCGGCACGCACGTCCACAACACCGCCCAGCTGGGCCTGGTGAAGCTCCTCGGCGAGTCGTCGATCGGCTCCGGTGTGCGCCGTATCGAGGCTCTGGTCGGCGTGGACGCGTACAACTTCCTCGCCAAGGAGCACACGGTCGTCGCCCAGCTCCAGGAACTGGTCAAGGGCCGTTCCGAGGAGCTTCCGGAGAAGATCGCCGGCATGCTCGGCAAGCTGAAGGACGCCGAGAAGGAGATCGAGAAGTTCCGCGCGGAGAAGGTCCTGGCGGCCGCCGCCGGGCTCGTCGACTCCGCCAAGGACGTACGGGGCGTCGCCCTGGTCACCGGACAGGTGCCGGACGGCACCTCGGCCGACGACCTGCGCAGGCTGGTCCTCGACGTGCGTGGACGCATCCAGGGCGGACGGCCGGCCGTCGTGGCCCTGTTCACCACGGCAAACGGGCGCCCGCTGACCGTCATCGCCACCAACGAGGCTGCCCGCGAACGCGGCCTCAAGGCCGGTGACCTGGTCCGTACCGCCGCCAAGACCCTCGGTGGCGGTGGCGGCGGCAAGCCGGACGTCGCCCAGGGCGGCGGCCAGAACCCGGACGCCATCGGTGACGCCGTCGCCGCTGTCGAACGCCTCGTCACCGAGACGGCGTGACGCCGGACATGACGCAGATGCGCCGTGGACGCCGACTCGCCATCGACGTCGGGGACGCCCGTATCGGGGTCGCCTCGTGCGACCCCGACGGGATCCTTGCCACGCCGGTGGAGACCGTGCCGGGACGCGACGTCCCGGCCGCCCACCGGCGGCTCGGCCAGATCGTCGAGGAGTACGAGCCGATCGAGGTCATCATCGGGCTGCCCCGCTCGCTGGGCGGTGGCGAGGGTCCTGCGGCGGCGAAGGTCCGGGCCTTCGCCCAGGTGTTCGCCCGCTCGGTCGCACCCATTCCGGTGCGATTGGTGGACGAGAGGATGACCACAGTGACGGCCACTCAGGGGCTCCGCGCTTCGGGCGTGAAGTCCAAGAAGGGTCGGTCTGTCATCGACCAGGCTGCCGCTGTGGTGATCCTCCAGAACGCTCTGGAGTCCGAGCGGGCGTCCGGGCAGGCACCGGGCGAGGGCGTCGAAGTGGTTGTCTGATCGCGATACGGTAACGTTCCGCGCGATGCGTCGGTGTTCGAACAAACACCGCACAGCGAAGCGAAGAGACGGAACGTCGTCTCGCGGCTCTAGGGGATCGATGACTGAGTATGGCCGGGGCCCCGGCTCCGAACCGTGGCATCCCGAGGACCCCTTGTACGGGGACCAGGGATGGGGAAGCGGCCAGCAGGCTGCCCACGGCCAGGGCCAGTACGACAGCCAGCAGCAGCCCTATGCGCAGGACCCGTATGCCCAGCAGCCGCAGCAGGGCTACCCGCAGGACCCGTATACCCAGCAGCAGGACCCGTACGCGCACCAGCAGGACCCGTATGCCCAGCAGCCGCAGCAGGGCTACCCGCAGGACCCGTACGCGCAGCAGCCCCCCCAGCAGCCGCAGTACAACGGCGGCTGGGACACGGGCCAGCAGCCCGCGATGCCGTACGAGCAGCAGCCGCAGCAGCCGCAGTCGCCGTACGAGCCGCAGCCGCCGTACGGCAACGGTCAGGGTGGCTACGGCGAGCAGGTCGACTACTACGGCACCGCTGAGGCCTACCCTCCGCCCCAGCCCCCGGGCCGCCGCGAGCAGGCGCCGGAGCCTCAGCGGCAGAACCCTGACTGGGATCCGGATGTGCCGCAGGAGGAGACGCATCCTTTCTTCACGGGCGCGGACGAGCCGGCTGCGGGCCGCGACTCCCGCGACGGTGACGACTACGACGACGACCCGCGCGAGCCCCGCCGGGGCAAGGGCAAGAAGAAGAGCCGCAGCGGCTGCGCCTGCCTGGTCGTCTCACTGGTCCTCGTGGGCGGCCTCGGAGGGGTCGGCTACTTCGGCTACTCCTACTACAAGAGCCAGTTCGGCGAGGCGCCCGACTACGCGGGCAGCGGTTCGGGCACGGTCGAGGTGGAGATCCCGGAAGGCGCTCTCGGGAATGAGATCGCGAACATTCTGAAGAAGGCCGGCGTCGTGAAGTCCGCCGACGCTTTCATTTCGTCTCAGAACGGGAACCCGAAAGGGAAATCCATCCAGGCCGGTGTCTATCTCCTGAAGAAGGAGATGTCCGGGGACAGTGCAGTGGAGCTGATGCTGTCCCCGAAGAGTAAGAATGCGTTGGTGATTCCGGAGGGATGGCGTAATGCCGCCATCTACGAGTTGATCGACACAAAGCTGAAAATCAAGGCGGGCACGACGGCGAGCGTTGCCAAGACCAAGGCGGGAAGCCTTGGACTGCCCGACTGGGCGGACGACGATCCGGTCCTCAAGGATCCCCTGGAAGGATTCCTCTATCCGGCCGCTTATCCGGTCTCCCAGGGGGCGAAGCCAGAGGCCGTCCTGAAGAAGATGGTCGATCGGGCGAACGCGGAGTACAAGAAGCTCGACCTCGAGGCGGCGGCCCAGAAGTACAACCTGGATGGCCCCTGGCAGGTGCTTACCGTGGCCAGCCTTGTCCAGGCGGAGGGCCTCACGCACGACGACTTCCGCAAGATGGCCGAGGTTGTCTACAACCGCCTGAAGCCGGAGAACACGGTCACCAACCGGAAGCTGCAGTTCGACTCGGCATTCAATTACCTGAAGAAGCAGAGCAAGATCAAGATCGGGTCGAATGAAATCCTGAGCAACGACGACCCGTATAACACCTATTACCATGCCGGCTTGACTCCTGGGCCGATCAGTAACCCGGGTGAAGAGGCGATCAGGGCCACGCTCAATCCGACCGGTGACGGATGGATGTTCTTCATTTCGCTCGACGGGAAGAAGACCGACTTCACCAAGACGGCTGCCGAGCACGAAAAGCTCAACGAAAAGTTCAAGGAACAGCATGGCCTCGACTGACGGACGCCGCCGCGCCGCCGTCCTCGGCTCGCCGATCGCCCATTCGCTCTCCCCGGCCCTGCACCGGGCCGCGTACGCGGAACTCGGCCTCGACAACTGGTCGTACGACCGGTTCGACGTGGACGAGGCCGCGCTCCCCGGGTTCATCGAGGGGCTGGACGCCTCCTGGGCGGGCCTTTCCCTCACGATGCCGCTCAAGCGGGCGATCATCCCGCTGCTGGACGAGATCAGCGAAACGGCGGCTTCGGTCGAGGCGGTGAACACCGTCGTCCTCGCCGGGGACGGCCGCCGGATCGGCGACAACACCGACATCCCCGGAATGGTCGCGGCCCTGCACGAACGCGGAGTCGAGAAGGTGGAGTCCGCCGCCGTCCTCGGCGCCGGAGCGACCGCGTCCTCGGCTGTTTCCGCACTCGCGGCGATCTGCACCGGACCGGTCACCGTCTACGTACGCAGCAAGGAACGCGGCGACGAGATGCGCGGCTGGGGCGACCGCCTCGGCGTCGATGTCCGGATCGCCGACTGGGCGTCGGCGGAGCAGGCTCTGCAGGCCCCGCTGGTGATCGCCACCACGCCGGCCGGGACCACGGACGCTCTGGCGGATGCGGTACCGGATGCCCCGGGGACTCTGTTCGACGTGCTGTACGAGCCGTGGCCGACCGCTCTTGCCGCTCGCTGGTCAGCAGCGGAAGGAACCGTGGTCGCCGGCCTCGACCTTCTCGTCCATCAGGCCGTTCTCCAGGTGGAGCAGATGACCGGACGACGTCGTGGCCCACTTGCCGCGATGCGCGCGGCGGGCGAAGAAGCCCTGGCGGCGCGCGAGGCCTGACGGCTCTCTTCCACCCTCTGACGGGCGTACTCCCAGGAGATCGGCGCGTCCGGCTTGCGCGAGCGGTGCCATGCCGGCACCTCGCGAACTGCGGCTGACGCAGTACACGTTGCGGCCCGTCCCGTCCTCCCTGTGGGCGCGCGTCGAACGCCGGAACGGTCCGTCTGCTGGACCGGCGGCCGGTTCGCACCCCGGTCGTGGGAGGATCTGGGGTGGCGGGCCAGGGCCGCGCACCCGGTCGCGCCGTTGCAGTTTTCAGGCGCGAGCATGAGGAGCACCGTTGAGCAGGTTGCGCTGGCTGACCGCGGGGGAGTCGCACGGCCCCGCACTGGTGGCGACGCTGGAGGGTCTTCCCGCCGGCATCCCGGTCACCACGGAGATGGTTGCGGACGCGCTCGCCCGGCGACGGCTCGGTTACGGGCGCGGCGCTCGGATGAAGTTCGAGAAGGACGAGGTCACCTTCCTCGGCGGCGTCCGGCACGGCCTGACCATGGGCTCGCCCGTCGCCGTCATGGTGGGCAACACCGAGTGGCCCAAGTGGGAGCAGGTCATGTCGGCCGACCCCGTCGACCCCGACGTGCTGGCCGCCCAGGCCCGTAACGCCCCGCTGACCCGCCCACGGCCCGGTCACGCCGACCTCGCCGGGATGCAGAAGTACGGCTTCGACGAGGCCCGGCCGATCCTGGAGCGCGCCAGCGCCCGGGAGACCGCGGCCCGTGTGGCCCTCGGCGCCGTCGCCCGCTCCTACCTCAAGGAGACCGCGGGCATCGAGATCGTCTCCCACGTCGTCGAGCTGGCCGCGGCCAAGGCGCCCTACGGCGTCTACCCCAAGCCCTCCGACGTCGAGCGGCTCGACGCCGACCCCGTGCGCTGCCTGGACGCCGACGCGTCGAAGGCGATGGTCGCGGAGATCGACCAGGCACACAAGGACGGCGACACCCTCGGCGGAGTCGTCGAGGTGCTCGCGTACGGCGTGCCCGTCGGGCTCGGCTCGCACGTGCACTGGGACCGTCGGCTCGACGCCCGCCTGGCCGCCGCGCTGATGGGCATCCAGGCCATCAAGGGTGTCGAGGTCGGCGACGGCTTCGACCTGGCCCGGGTGCCGGGTTCCAAGGCGCACGACGAGATCGTGGCCACCGCGGACGGGATCAGGCGCACCTCCGGCCGCTCCGGCGGCACCGAGGGCGGGCTGACCACCGGTGAGCTGCTGCGGGTCCGGGCCGCGATGAAGCCGATCGCCACCGTGCCCCGGGCGCTCGCCACCATCGACGTCGTCACCGGTGAGGCGGCCAAGGCGCACCACCAGCGTTCCGACGTCTGCGCCGTCCCGGCTGCCGGGATCGTCGCCGAGGCCATGGTCGCGCTGGTTCTGGCCGACGCCGTCGCGGAGAAGTTCGGCGGCGACAGCGTCGCCGAGACCCACCGCAACGTGCAGTCGTACCTCTCCCACCTGCAGATCCGGTGAGCGGCCCGCTGATCGTCCTCGTCGGCCCGATGGGAGTCGGCAAGTCCACGGTGGGCGAGCTGCTCGCCGAGCGGCTCGGCACCACCTACCGGGACACCGACGCGGATGTCGTGGCCACGGCGGGCAAGGCGATCTCCGAGATCTTCTTCGACGAGGGCGAGGAGCATTTCCGCGCGCTGGAGCGGCAGGCCGTGCGGGACGCCATGGCCCAGCACAAGGGCGTCCTCTCCCTCGGCGGCGGATCCGTGCTCGACGAGAAAACGCGTGAGCTGCTCGCCGGCCATACCGTCGTCTACCTCTCGATGGACGTCGACGAGGCGGTCAGGCGGGTCGGGCTGAACACCGCCAGGCCCCTGCTCGCCGTCAACCCGCGACGGCAGTGGCGCGAGCTGATGGACGCCAGGCGCCACCTCTACGAAGAGGTGGCCGGTTCCGTCGTCGCCACCGACGAACGCACCCCCGAAGAGGTCGCCCAGGCGGTCCTCGACGTAACGGAACTGCCGGAGCGCACGGGTGAGCCCATGCCGTCCGGCCGGGAGAACACACGTATGACCGAGCAGGGCACCACGCGCATCCAGATCGCCGGCACGGCGGGTACCGACCCCTACGAGGTGCTCGTCGGGCGCCAACTCCTCGGCGAGCTGCCGAACCTCATCGGCAACCGTGCCAAGCGGGTCGCCGTCCTGCACCCCGAGGCGCTCGCCGAGACCGGTGAGGCGGTCCGTGAGGACCTGGCCGCCCAAGGTTACGAGGCCATCGCGATCCAGCTGCCGAACGCCGAGGAGGCCAAGACCGTCGAGGTCGCCGCCTACTGCTGGAAGGCGCTCGGCCAGACCGGCTTCACCCGCACCGACGTCATCGTCGGTATCGGCGGCGGCGCCACCACCGACGTGGCGGGCTTCGTCGCCGCCTCCTGGCTGCGCGGGGTCCGCTGGATCGCCGTGCCGACGACGGTGCTCGCCATGGTCGACGCGGCGGTCGGCGGCAAGACCGGTATCAACACCGCCGAGGGCAAGAACCTTGTCGGTGCCTTCCACCCGCCCGCCGGAGTGCTCTGCGACCTCGCCGCGCTGGACTCGCTGCCGGTCAACGACTACGTCTCCGGGATGGCCGAGATCATCAAGGCCGGCTTCATCGCCGACCCGGTCATCCTCGACCTCGTCGAGGCCGACCCGCAGGGCGCCCGTACGCCCACGGGACCGCACACCGCCGAGCTGATCGAGCGCTCCATCCGGGTCAAGGCCGAGGTCGTCTCCAGCGACCTCAAGGAGTCCGGGCTCCGGGAGATCCTCAACTACGGGCACACCCTGGCCCACGCGATCGAGAAGAACGAGCGCTACAAGTGGCGCCACGGCGCCGCCGTCTCGATCGGCATGGTCTTCGCCGCCGAACTCGGCCGGCTCGCCGGACGCCTCGACGACGCCACCGCCGACCGGCACCGCGCCGTCCTGGAGTCCGTCGGACTGCCGCTCACCTACCGCGGCGACCAGTGGCCCAAGCTCCTGGAGAACATGAAGGTCGACAAGAAGTCCCGCGGCGACCTGCTGCGCTTCATCGTCCTGGACGGCATCGGAAAGCCCACCGTGCTCGAGGGCCCCGACCCGGCCGTCCTCCTCGCCGCCTACGGGGAGGTCTCCGCATGACGACCCGCAGGGTCCTCGTGCTCAACGGCCCGAACCTCGGACGGCTCGGCTCCCGCGAGCCCGATGTGTACGGGGCGACGTCGTACGCCGGTCTCGTCGACGCCTGCCGCACCCTCGGCAAGGAGCTCGGCTTCGACGTCGACGTCCGCGAGACGAACGACGAGGGCGAACTGATCCGCTGGCTCCACGAGGCAGCCGACGGATCGATTCCGGTCGTTCTCAACCCGGGTGCCTTCACCCACTATTCGTACGGCATGCGCGATGCGGCGGCCCAGCGCACCGCCCCGCTGATCGAGGTGCACATCTCGAATCCGTACGCACGGGAGGAATTCCGCCACACCTCGGTGGTCGCCCCGGTGGCCACCGGCACCGTGGCCGGATTCGGTATCGGCTCCTACCGCCTCGCCCTGCGGGCCCTGGCCGACGAGCTGACGGTCTGACGGACTGTCAACGGGCACTTCGTGCCTCCCTGGGCCGTTCACTCGGTGGCGGCCGGGGGAGGTACGGTTGCCGTCGACCAGCGCCAGTTGCCTGCACGAGACGGAGTGGCACCGGATGCAGCACGCAGTGGGGGCCCCGCTGCCGCCGCCCCAGGGTCCCGGAAACGGACCGTGGACGCAGGAGGCCCAGCACCCCGGCCACCCCGGTCCGCCGGGGCCGCCGCCGATACCTCCCGCCCCCCAGGGGCAGGGCTGGACCGGCCCCGCGCCCCAGCACGCCCCCTCCCCTCCCTCGCGGGAGACGACCGGGCATATCCAGCTCCCGCCGGGCGGGCCCGTTCCGCTGCCCGCGCCGCATGCCGAGCCGGGCACCGGCACCGCGACCCTGGCCGTGCTGCTGATCGGGCCGGCCGGGGCAGGCAAGACCACGGTCGCCAAACTGTGGGCGGGCCGCCGCCGCGTCCCCACCGCGCATGTCTCCCTGGATGACGTCCGCGAGTGGGTCTGTTCGGGTTTCGCCGACCCGCAGGCCGGGTGGAACGACCACTCCGAGGCCCAGTACCGTCTGGCGCGCCGCACCTGCGGCTTCGCCGCCCGTAACTTCCTGGCCAACGGCATCTCGTGCATTCTCGACGACGCGGTCTTCCCCGACCGGCCCGTGGTCGGCCTGGGAGGCTGGAAGCGCCATGTCGGCCCCGGCCTGCTGCCCGTCGTCCTCCTGCCCGGCCTGGAGATCGTCCTGGAGCGCAACGCGGCCCGCAGCGGCAACCGCCGCCTCTCCGACGAGGAAGTCGCCCGGATCCATGGCCGGATGGCCGGCTGGTACGGCTCCGGCCTGCCGATCATCGACAACTCCACGTACGACGTCGAGACCACCGCCAGGGTCCTCGACGACGTGCTGGCCCGCTCCATCGCGAGCCCTCCGACCTGGTAGCCGCGGGTGCGGTGTCCCCGGTCGGGTGCGCTGACCGGGCGGTCCGCAGCCCACGCTCGTAGGCTCGGAGCATGTCAGAGGTGTACGCCGTCCGACGCGGGCTGCTCCGCGACCGGTACGCCGCCGCCGGATCCGCTGCGGCCCTGGTCTCCCGCCCCGCCAACGTCCGCTATCTCGCGGGTGGGGCCCCGCCCGGCGCCGTGCTGCTGCTCGGCCCCACAGAGGACGTCCTGCTCTGCCCCCGCGCCCCGACGGGCGATCCTGCCCACGGGCGCCCCGACGAGCAACTGCGGCTGACGGTGCTGCCCGCGCCCGGCAAGGACCCCGTCGTCGCTGCCGCCGATCTGGCCCTCTCCCTCGACGTGGACTCCCTCGCCGTGGAGGAACACGACCTCACCGTCTCCCGGCACCGTGCCATGGGCTCGGTCGCACCCCGCCTCCGCCTGGCCGACCTCGGCTTCACGGTGGAACAGCTGCGCCTCGTCAAGGACGAGGAGGAGATCGCCTGTCTGCGGATCGCCGCCGAGATCACCGATCAGGCCCTGGGAGAGCTTCTCGAATCCATCCTGGTGGGCCGTACCGAGCGGCACCTCGCCCTGGAGCTGGAGCGGCGCCTGGTGGACCACGGTGCGGACGGCCCTGCCTTCTCCACCTCCGTCGGTACCGGCCCCAATTCGGGCCAGGGGCGTCACCGGCCCTCGGACAGAAGGGTGGAGGAAGGCGATTTTCTCTCCGTCTGTCTGGGCGCGAACTATCGCGGCTACCGGTGCGAGATCGGGCGGACGTTCGTCATCGGGACCGCTCCCGCCGCATGGCAGATCGAGCTGTACGACCTCGTTTTCGCCGCTCAGCGGGCCGGACGGGAGGCTCTCGTCCCCGGTGCCGCCTACCGTGATGTGGACCACGCCGCCCGTCATCTGCTGGACTCGGCGGGTCACACGGAGGGCCTCCAGGCCTGCACCGGGCACGGGGTCGGACTCGAAATCGACGAGGACCCGCAGCTGGCACCGACAGCCATGGGTAAACTGGACGCTTGTGTGCCGGTCACCGTCGAGCCGGGGGTCCACCTCCCGGGTCGGGGCGGTGTCCGGATCGATGACACGCTCGTCGTGCGCCCCGAGGCGGACGGCGGACCCGAGCTACTCACCATTACGACCAAGGAGCTGCTCGCGCTCTAGGAGAGCACCGAAGATCTAGACTTGGCTCGCGCCAAGGTCTTCAGCACCCTCCTCGCGCATCCTTTGTCGTCCACCTGCTTCAGTCCAGGAGATTCCGCAACCGTGGCTTCCACGAACGACCTCAAGAACGGCCTGGTGCTCAAGCTCGACGGAGGCCAGCTCTGGTCCGTCGTCGAGTTCCAGCACGTCAAGCCCGGCAAGGGCCCGGCTTTCGTGCGCACCAAGCTCAAGAACGTGCTCTCCGGCAAGGTCGTCGACAAGACGTTCAACGCCGGCGTGAAGGTCGAAACGGCCACCATTGACCGCCGAGACATGCAGTTCTCGTACATGGACGGCGAGTACTTCGTCTTCATGGACATGAACACGTACGACCAGCTGATGGTCGACCGCAAGGCTGTCGGCAACTCCGCCAACTTCCTGATCGAGGGCTTCACCGCCTCTGTCGCGCAGCACGAGGGCGAGGTGCTCTACGTCGAGCTGCCGGCCGCGGTCGAGCTGACGATCCAGCACACCGACCCGGGCGTGCAGGGCGACCGCTCCACCGGCGGCAGCAAGCCCGCCACGCTGGAGACGGGCTACGAGATCGGCGTCCCGCTCTTCATCACCACCGGCGAGAAGATCAAGGTCGACACCCGTACGGGCGACTACCTCGGCCGGGTGAACAGCTAACCGTGGCTGCCCGGAACAAGGCCCGCAAGCGCGCCTTCCAGATCCTCTTCGAGGCCGACCAGCGCGGTGAGTCCGTGCAGACGGTCCTCGCGGACTGGGTTCGGCTCTCGCGGACCGACGACCGTCAGCCGCCGGTCGGCGAATTCACCATGGAGCTCGTCGAGGGGTACGCGCAGTACGCGGACCGGATCGACGACCTCATCATCACCTATGCCGTGGACTGGGAGATCGACCGCATGCCGGTCGTCGACCGGAGCATCCTGAGGCTCGGCGCGTACGAGCTGATCTGGATGGATTCGACCCCGGATGCCGTGGTGATCGATGAGGCGGTCCAGCTCGCCAAGGAGTTCTCCACGGACGACTCCCCGTCCTTCGTGAACGGCCTGCTGGCCCGTTTCAAGGACCTCAAGCCGAACCTTCGCCGGGAGCAGTAGCCTCCGGCGGCGTTCAGCCGAACGAAGGGCCCATGGCGCAAGCTGTGGGCCCTTCGGCGTTCGCCGGGCGCGGCCTTCGTCCCCAGCCGACGGACGGGCCTGAGCTGCGGGGTGGGCGGTGATCCTGAGGGCCCGCCCCACCACGCACCGGGCAGGGGACGACCCGGTGCGGGAAACGGAAACGCCGGGCCGGCGGGGTGCCCTGAGGCCCCCGCCTACCCGGCGGTACGTTTCTGCGGCGGCTGTCAGCCCTCGTCGTGGGCCACTGCGCGGCGCGCGTCGGCGTCCAGCACGCCCCAGCTGATCAGCTGCTCCGTGAGCACGGACGGCGACTGGTCGTAGATCACGGCCAGGGTGCGCAGATCGTCCTGGCGGATCGACAGCACCTTGCCGTTGTAGTCGCCGCGCTGGCTCTGGATCGTCGCCGCGTAACGCTGCAGCGGTCCGGCCTTCTCCGGCGGGACGTGGGCAAGGCGCTCCAGGTCCAGGACGAGCTTCGGCGGCGGCTCGGCAGCCCCGCCGGGCGTCGTGCCGGGCAGGAGCTCCTGGACCGGGACGCCGTAGAAATCCGCCAGCTCGGCCAGGCGCTGCACGGTCACGGCACGGTCGCCGCGCTCGTACGAGCCGACCACTACGGCCTTCCAGCGGCCCTGGGACTTCTCCTCCACGCCATGGAGGGAGAGGCCCTGCTGGGTGCGGATGGCACGGAGCTTGGCCCCGAGCTGTTTTGCGTATTCGCTGGACATAAGGCTCCCCGGACGCTGGAACATTCTGCGGCTCCGCCGCGTGGCTGGTAACTCACTGTGAGGTTACGCAGCGTTACTTGGATGCGTCAAGCTGAAAGGGTCGGGCTGCCACCTCCCGGGGGTGCGGCCAGGGCTCGCACAAGCCCTGGTAACGTGGATGACGCAATTTCGACGTCCTTTAACGTCCGTCCAGTGAGGCGGAGAAGGAGGTCCGTTTCTTATGGACGCACAGCATGACGACCACGGCAATGCGGCACGCCCTGTTCTCGAGGCTCCCGACATCGCCCGGGTTCTGACCCGAATCGCCCACGAGATCGTCGAACGCGCCAAGGGCGCCGACGACGTGGTGCTGCTCGGTATCCCGACACGAGGGGTCTTCCTCGCCTCCCGGCTCGCCGGGAAACTCGAAGAGATCACCGGCCGGAAGACGCCGGTCGGATCGCTCGACATCACGATGTACCGCGACGACCTGCGGATGCGCCCTGCGCGCGCCCTGGCCCGTACCGAGATCCCCGGTGAGGGCATCGAGGGCAGGCTCGTCGTCCTGGTCGACGACGTGCTCTTCTCCGGCCGCACGATCCGCGCCGCACTCGACGCGCTCGGCGACATCGGCCGCCCCCGCGCCGTGCAGCTCGCGGTCCTCGTCGACCGCGGTCACCGCGAACTCCCGATCCGTGCCGACTACGTCGGCAAGAACCTCCCCACGTCGCTGCGGGAGACGGTCAAGGTCCAGCTCGCCGAGGAGGACGGCCGAGACGCCGTGCTGCTCGGCGTCAAGCAGACCGTCCCGGCGGGCGAGCAGTAGCTCCGCGCCCCGTACGCCGCTGCAGTGGCTGTACGGCAGCTTCCGCACGCCCGCATGCCTGATCCCTCCACCATCCACGGAGAACCCCAGATGAAGCGTCACCTCATCTCGGCCGCAGACCTCACCCGCGACGACGCCGTCCTGATCCTCGACACCGCCGAGGAAATGGCCCGGGTCGCGGACCGGCCGATCAAGAAGCTCCCCACCCTGCGCGGCCGCACCGTCGTCAACCTCTTCTTCGAGGACTCGACGCGCACCCGCATCTCGTTCGAGGCCGCCGCCAAGCGGCTGTCCGCCGACGTCATCAACTTCTCCGCGAAGGGCTCGTCCGTCTCCAAGGGCGAGTCCCTCAAGGACACCGCCCTGACGCTGGAGGCGATGGGCGCGGACGCCGTCGTCATCCGGCACGGCGCCTCCGGCGCTCCGTACCGCCTCGCGACATCGGGCTGGATCGACGGGGCCGTCGTGAACGCGGGTGACGGCACGCACGAGCACCCCACCCAGGCACTGCTGGACGCCTTCACGATGCGCCGCAGGCTGGTGGGTGCCGACGCCGGGCTCGGCCGGGACCTCGAAGGCCGGCGGATCACGATCGTCGGCGACATCCTGCACAGCCGGGTGGCCCGGTCCAACGTCCACCTGCTGACCACGCTCGGCGCGCACGTCACTCTGGTGGCCCCGCCCACCCTGGTGCCGGTCGGGGTCGAACAGTGGCCCTGCGACGTCAGCTACAGCCTCGACGAGGTGCTGCCGAAGTCCGACGCGGTGATGATGCTTCGTGTGCAGCGCGAACGGATGAACGCCGCGTACTTCCCGACCGAGCGGGAGTACTCACGCCGCTACGGCCTGGACGGCCTGCGCATGGCGCGCATGCCCGAGCACGCCATCGTCATGCACCCCGGACCGATGGTCCGCGGCATGGAGATCACCGCCGATGTCGCCGACTCCGACCGTTGCACGGTCGTCGAGCAGGTCGCCAACGGCGTCTCGATCCGCATGGCGGTGCTCTACCTGCTGCTCGGCGGCTCCGAGCCCGCCGTTCACACCCGTACCGAGGAGAACAAGTAACCATGAGCAAGATCCTTATCCGCGGTGCGAAGGTCCTCGGCGGCGAGCCCCAGGACGTCCTCATCGACGGCGAGACCATCGCGGCGGTCGGCACCGGGCTCGACGCCGGCGACGCGACCGTGATCGAGGCCGCGGGCCAGGTCCTGCTGCCCGGCCTCGTCGACCTGCACACGCACCTGCGCGAGCCCGGCCGCGAGGACTCCGAGACCGTGCTCACCGGCACCCGGGCCGCCGCGGTCGGCGGCTTCACCGCCGTTCACGCCATGGCCAACACCTTCCCGGTCGCCGACACCGCAGGCGTCGTCGAGCAGGTCTGGCGGCTCGGCAGGGAATCCGGCTACTGCGACGTGCAGCCCATCGGCGCCGTCACCGTCGGCCTGGCGGGCAAGCAGCTCGCCGAGCTCGGCGCCATGCACGACTCCGCCGCCGGAGTGAAGGTCTTCTCCGACGACGGCAAGTGCGTCGACGACGCGGTGATCATGCGGCGCGCCCTGGAGTACGTGAAGGCGTTCGACGGTGTCGTCGCCCAGCACGCCCAGGAGCCCCGCCTCACCGAGGGCGCCCAGATGAACGAGGGCATCGTCTCGGCCGAGCTCGGTCTCGGCGGCTGGCCCGCCGTCGCCGAGGAGTCGATCATCGCCCGCGACGTTCTCCTCGCCGCCCACGTCGACTCCCGGGTGCACATCTGCCACCTGTCGACCGCCGGCTCCGTGGAGATCGTCCGCTGGGCCAAGTCCAAGGGCTGGAACGTCACCGCCGAGGTCACCCCGCACCACCTGCTCCTCACCGATGAACTCGTACGGTCCTACGACCCCGTCTACAAGGTGAACCCGCCGCTGCGTACCGAGGCCGACGTCATGGCCCTGCGCGAGGCGCTCGCCGACGGCACGATCGACTGCGTCGCCACCGACCACGCCCCGCACCCGCACGAGGACAAGGACTGCGAGTGGGCCGCCGCCGCCATGGGCATGGTGGGTCTGGAGACCGCGCTGTCCGTGGTCCAGCAGACGATGGTGGACACCGGTCTCATCGACTGGGCGGGTGTCGCCGACCGCATGTCGTTCCGCCCCGCGGCCATCGGCCGGCTCGAAGGACACGGCCGGCCCGTCTCGGCGGGTGAGCCTGCCAACCTCACTCTGGTCGATCCGGCATACCGTGGAGTCGTGGACCCCGCGGGCTTCGCGTCCCGCAGCCGCAACACCCCGTACGAGGGTCGCGAGCTGCCGGGCCGAGTGACCCACACCTTCCTGCGGGGCCGTGCCACGGTCGTCGACGGGAAGCTCGCGTGACAACACTGAACCCCCTGTACCAGCTGGCCGCCGAGCAGAAGTCGGCGGACGTGACCGACTGGTCCGCCCGCATCAGCTGGGTCCTCGGACTGATCGTCTTCATCGCCTTCGTCTACTGGCTGATGCGCCAGGGATGGAAGTGGCGCGGGAGCCTGCAGTCCGACCTGCCCGAGCTCGCCACGGCCCCTGAGGGGTTCGCGGACAGCGAGAAGCTGCTCACCCTGACCGGCCGCTACCACGCGTCGACGACCGCAGGACAGTGGCTCGACCGGATCGTCGCCCATGGCCTCGGCACCCGCAGCCGTGTGGATCTCACCCTCACGGAGCAGGGCCTCGATGTCGTACGCCCCGGGGCGGCCGGATTCTTCGTCCCCGCCGCCGCACTCCGCGAGGCCCGGCTCGACAGGGCGCTCGCGGGCAAGGTCCTCCCCGAGGGCGGCCTCCTGGTCATCACCTGGGCGCACGGCGACAGGCTGATCGACTCCGGATTCCGCTCCGACCACGCGGCCGAGCACCAGGCCTGGGTCGACGCCGTCAACCACCTCACCAGCACTACGGAAGGCACCGCACGATGACGATCTCCACCCGGGGAGCCGCCAAAGCTCCCGCCGTACTCGTCCTGGAGGACGGCCGCTCCTTCCGCGGCCGCGCCTACGGGGCCGTGGGGGAGACCTTCGGAGAGGCGGTGTTCTCCACCGGTATGACCGGTTACCAGGAGACGCTGACCGATCCCTCATACCACCGCCAGGTCGTCGTGATGACCGCCCCGCACGTCGGCAACACCGGTGTGAACGACGAGGACCCCGAGTCGAAGCGGATCTGGGTCGCCGGCTACGTCGTGCGCGACCCGGCCCGCAAGCCCTCCAACTGGCGCTCCCGGCGCTCGCTGGACGAGGAGCTCGTCAGCCAGGGCATCGTCGGCATCAGCGGCATCGACACCCGTGCGCTGACCCGTCACCTCCGCGAGCGCGGCGCGATGCGCGTCGGCATCTTCTCCGGGAACGCCCTTCAGGACGAGGGCATGCTGCTCGCCAAGGTGCGCCAGGCCCCCGAGATGAGCGGCGCCGACCTCTCCGCCGAGGTCGCCACCAAGGAGAGCTACGTCGTCCCCGCGATCGGCACCAAGAAGTTCACCGTCGCCGCGATCGACCTCGGCATCAAGGGCATGACCCCGCACCGCATGGCCGAGCGCGGCATCGAGGTGCACGTCCTGCCCGCCACCGCCACCCTCGACGAGGTGTACGCGGTGAAGCCCGACGGAGTCTTCTTCTCCAACGGCCCCGGCGACCCGTCCACCGCCGACCACCCGGTCTCCGTCATGCAGGGCGTCCTGGAGCGGAAGACCCCGCTCTTCGGCATCTGCTTCGGCAACCAGATCCTGGGCCGCGCCCTCGGCTTCGGCACCTACAAGCTGAAGTACGGCCACCGCGGCATCAACCAGCCAGTGCAGGACCGCACGACCGGCAAGGTCGAGGTCACCGCGCACAACCACGGCTTCGCCGTCGACGCCCCCCTCGACAAGGTCTCCGACACGGAGTTCGGCCGCGCCGAGGTCTCCCACGTCTGCCTGAACGACCAGGTCGTCGAAGGCCTCCAGCTCCTGGACCGGCCGGCCTTCAGCGTCCAGTACCACCCCGAAGCAGCTGCCGGCCCGCACGACGCCGCGTACCTCTTCGACCGCTTCGTATCCCTGATGGAGGGCCAGCGTGCCTAAGCGCTCCGATATCCAGTCCGTCCTGGTCATCGGCTCCGGTCCGATCGTCATCGGTCAGGCCGCCGAGTTCGACTACTCCGGCACCCAGGCCTGCCGCGTACTCAAGGCCGAGGGCCTGCGCGTCATCCTGGTGAACTCCAACCCGGCGACGATCATGACCGACCCGGAGATCGCCGACGCCACGTACGTCGAGCCGATCACCCCCGAGTTCGTCGAGAAGATCATCGCCAAGGAGCGCCCCGACGCGCTGCTCCCGACGCTGGGCGGCCAGACCGCGCTCAACACGGCGATCTCCATGCACGAGAACGGTGTCCTGGAGAAGTACGGCGTCGAGCTCATCGGCGCCAACGTCGAGGCCATCAACAAGGGCGAGGACCGCGAGCTCTTCAAGGGTGTCGTCGAGGCCGTCAAGGCGAAGATCGGCTACGGCGAATCCGCCCGCTCCGTCATCTGCCACTCCATGGACGACATCATCGAGGGCGTCGACACGCTCGGCGGCTACCCCGTCGTCGTCCGCCCCTCCTTCACCATGGGCGGCGCCGGCTCCGGCTTCGCCCACAACGAGGAGGAGCTGCGCCGGATCGCCGGACAGGGCCTCACCCTCTCGCCGACCACCGAGGTGCTCCTGGAGGAGTCCATCCTGGGCTGGAAGGAGTACGAGCTGGAGTTGATGCGCGACAGGAACGACAACGTCGTGGTCGTCTGCTCCATCGAAAACTTCGACCCGATGGGCGTCCACACCGGCGACTCGATCACCGTCGCCCCGGCGATGACGCTCACCGACCGCGAGTACCAGCGGCTGCGTGACATCGGCATCGCGATCATCCGCGAGGTCGGCGTCGACACCGGCGGCTGCAACATCCAGTTCGCCATCGACCCCACCGACGGCCGGATCATCGTCATCGAGATGAACCCGCGCGTCTCCCGCTCCTCGGCGCTCGCGTCGAAGGCCACCGGCTTCCCGATCGCCAAGATCGCCGCCAAGCTGGCCGTCGGCTACACGCTCGACGAGATCCCCAACGACATCACCGAGAAGACCCCGGCCTCCTTCGAGCCGACCCTCGACTACGTCGTGGTCAAGGCCCCGCGCTTCGCCTTCGAGAAGTTCCCCTCCGCCGACTCCACCCTCACCACCACCATGAAGTCGGTGGGCGAGGCGATGGCGATCGGCCGCAACTTCACCGAGGCGCTGCAGAAGGCCCTGCGCTCGCTGGAGAAGAAGGGCTCGCAGTTCGCCTTCACCGGCGAGCCCGGCGACAAGGCGGAGCTGCTCGACGAGGCGGTCCGCCCCACCGACGGCCGTATCAACACCGTCATGCAGGCGATCCGCGCCGGCGCCACCCAGGAAGAGGTCTTCGACGCCACGAAGATCGACCCCTGGTTCGTCGACCAGCTCTTCCTGATCAAGGAGATCGCCGACGAGCTGGCCGACGCCGAGCGCCTCGACACCGAACTGCTCGCCGAGGCCAAGCGGCACGGCTTCTCCGACGCCCAGATCGGTGAGATCCGCGGTCTGCGCGAGGACGTCGTGCGCGAGGTCCGGCACGCCCTCGGCATCCGCCCGGTCTACAAGACGGTCGACACCTGCGCCGCGGAGTTCGCCGCGAACACGCCGTACTTCTACTCCTCCTACGACGAGGAGAGCGAGGTCGCGCCCCGCACCAAGCCCGCGGTGATCATCCTCGGATCCGGTCCGAACCGCATCGGCCAGGGCATCGAGTTCGACTACTCCTGCGTCCACGCCTCCTTCGCGCTGAGCGACGCGGGCTACGAGACCGTGATGGTCAACTGCAACCCGGAGACCGTCTCCACGGACTACGACACCTCCGACCGGCTGTACTTCGAGCCGCTCACGCTCGAGGACGTCCTGGAGATCGTGCACGCCGAGTCGCTCGCCGGCCCGATCGCCGGAGTCATCGTCCAGCTCGGCGGCCAGACCCCGCTCGGTCTGTCGCAGGCGCTCAAGGACAACGGCGTGCCCATCGTGGGGACCTCCCCGGAGGCCATCCACGCCGCCGAGGACCGTGGCGCCTTCGGCCGGGTCCTCGCCGAGGCCGGGCTGCCGGCCCCGAAGCACGGCACCGCCACCACCTTCGCCGAGGCCAAGGCCATCGCCGACGAGATCGGCTACCCCGTCCTCGTACGCCCGTCGTACGTGCTCGGCGGCCGCGGCATGGAGATCGTGTACGACGAGACCCGTCTCTCCTCGTACATCGCCGAGTCCACCGAGATCAGCCCCACCCGGCCGGTCCTGGTCGACCGCTTCCTCGACGACGCGATCGAGATCGACGTCGACGCGCTCTACGACGGCACCGAGCTCTACCTCGGCGGCGTCATGGAGCACATCGAGGAGGCCGGCATCCACTCCGGCGACTCCGCCTGCGCACTGCCCCCGATCACGCTCGGCGGCTACGACATCAAGCGGCTGCGGGCCTCGACCGAGGGCATTGCCAAGGGTGTCGGCGTACGCGGCCTGATCAACATCCAGTTCGCGCTCTCCGGCGACATCCTCTACGTCCTCGAGGCCAACCCGCGCGCCTCGCGGACCGTGCCCTTCACCTCGAAGGCGACCGCGGTCCCGCTCGCGAAGGCCGCCGCCCGCATCTCGCTGGGCGCGACCGTCGCCGAGCTGCGCGAGGAGGGTCTCCTGCCGAAGCACGGTGACGGCGGCACCCTGCCGCTCGACGCGCCGATCTCCGTCAAGGAGGCCGTCATGCCGTGGTCGCGCTTCCGCGACATCCACGGCCGCGGCGTCGACACGGTCCTCGGCCCGGAGATGCGCTCCACCGGTGAGGTCATGGGCATCGACTCGGCCTTCGGCACGGCGTACGCCAAGTCGCAGGCCGGTGCGTACGGCCCGCTGCCCACCAAGGGCCGCGCCTTCATCTCCGTCGCCAACCGCGACAAGCGCTCGATGATCTTCCCGGCCCGCGAGCTCGTTGCCCACGGCTTCGAGCTGATGGCCACCTCCGGTACCGCCGAGGTGCTCAAGCGCAACGGCATCAACGCCGTGGTCGTGCGCAAGCAGTCCGAGGGCGAAGGCCCGAACGGCGAGAAGACCATCGTCCAGCTGATCCACGACGGCCAGGTCGACCTCATCGTCAACACCCCGTACGGAACGGGCGGCCGGCTCGACGGCTACGAGATCCGCACCGCGGCCGTCGCCCGGTCGGTGCCGTGCCTCACCACGGTCCAGGCGCTCGCCGCCGCCGTCCAGGGCATCGACGCGCTCAACCACGGTGACGTCGGCGTACGTTCCCTCCAGGAACACGCGGAACATCTGACCGCGGCCCGCGACTAGGAAGCCAGCAGGGGGACACCGGAAACGGTGTCCCCCTCTTCATGAGGACAGTGTGATGTACAAACTCTTCTTCCAGCTGGTCTTCAAGCGGATGGACCCGGAGCAGGCCCACTACCTGGCCTTCCGCTGGATCCGCCTCGCGGCCCGCGTCCCCGGCTTGCGGACCTTCGTCGCCGCCGCGCTCGCCCCCCGCTACGAGGAGCTGCGCACCGAGGCGCTCGGCCTGCGGATGCACGGCCCGTTCGGGCTCGCCGCAGGCTTCGACAAGAACGCGATCGCGATCGACGGCATGTCGATGCTCGGCTTCGACCACATCGAGATCGGCACGGTCACCGGCGAGCCGCAGCCCGGCAACCCGAAGAAGCGCCTCTTCCGGCTCGTCGCGGACCGCGCGCTGATCAACCGCATGGGCTTCAACAACGAGGGCTCCGCCGCCGTGGCGGAGCGGCTGGCCACCCGCAGGCCGGTCTTCCGTACGACGGTCGGCGTCAACATCGGCAAGACCAAGGCCGTCCCCGAGGCCGAAGCGGTGGGGGACTACGTCAAGTCCACCGAGCGGCTCGCCGCACACGCCGACTACCTCGTCGTCAACGTCTCCTCGCCCAACACCCCGGGCCTGCGCAACCTCCAGGCCACCGAGGCGCTCCGGCCGCTGCTCGCGGCGGTGCGTGAGGCCGCCGACCGGACCGTGGCCGACCGCCGGGTCCCGCTGCTCGTCAAGATCGCTCCCGACCTGGCCGACGACGACGTGGACGCGGTCGCGGACCTCGCCGTCGAGCTCGGGCTGGACGGCATCATCGCCACCAACACCACCATCGCCCGCGACAGCCTCGGACTGAAGTCCCCGGCGTCGCTGGTCAAGGAGACCGGCGGACTCTCCGGCGCACCCCTCAAGGAGCGCTCCCTGGAGGTCCTGAGCCGCCTGTACGCCCGTGTGGGGACCCGGATCACCCTCGTGGGCGTCGGGGGCGTCGAGAACGCCGAGGACGCCTGGCAGCGCATCCTGGCCGGTGCCACGCTCGTCCAGGGCTACAGCGCCTTCATCTACGAGGGCCCGTTCTACGCCCGTTCGATCCACAAGGGCCTGGCCGCACGCCTGGCAGCCTCCCCGTACGCCACCCTCGCCGAAGCCGTCGGCGCCTCGACACGGAAGGTCACGCAGTGAACCCCGAACCCTTCGGCGCGCGCCTGCGCCGTGCCATGGACACCCGCGGACCGCTCTGCGTGGGCATCGACCCGCACGCCTCGCTCCTCACGTCCTGGGGCCTGAACGACGACATCGCGGGCCTGGAGCGCTTCACGCGTACGGTCGTCGAGGCGCTGGCGGACCGGGTCGCCGTACTCAAGCCCCAGTCCGCGTTCTTCGAGCGGTTCGGCTCGCGCGGCATCGCCGTCCTGGAGAAGGCCGTGGAAGAGGCGCGCGCCGCCGGGGCCCTGGTTCTCATGGACGCCAAGCGCGGGGACATCGGCTCCACGATGGGCGCCTACGCCGCCACATACCTCGACAAGGACTCGCCGCTGTTCTCCGACGCGGTCACCGTCTCGCCGTACCTCGGCTTCGGCTCGCTGCGCCCTGCCCTCGACGCCGCGGCGATCTCCGGCTCGGGTGTCTTCGTGCTCGCCCTCACCTCCAACCCGGAGGGCGCCGAGGTCCAGCGCGCCACCGTCGCGGACGGCCGGTCGCTGGCCCAGCTGATGCTCGACCACATGGCCGCCGAGAACGAGGGGGCGGCGCCGCTCGGCTCCGTCGGTGCGGTGGTCGGTGCCACGCTCGGGGACGCGGGTGTGAATCTGGCGATCAACGGTCCGCTGCTCGCTCCCGGCATCGGCGCCCAGGGCGCCACTCCCGCGGATCTTCCCGGTGTGTTCGGCGCCTCGGTGGGCAATGTGGTGCCGAGCGTGAGCCGGGGCGTGCTCCGCCACGGTCCGGACGCGTCAGGGCTGCGCGAAGCCGCCGGTCGGCTCGCGGACGAGGTCCGCGCGGCCGTCTCGGATGGCTGACCATGCCACGTAACAGCGCGTTGGCGGAAACCTGACCAGAATTCCGGGTTGTTATGACTGAAATGTCCTGGTCGGCTGAGGCTGACCAGGACTTTTCGTCTGTTCTCGCTGACTCAGGCGGCCATGGCCGCTAGTCTCCGTCGAGAGCCAACGAGCACAGGTTGTTCGTAGCTCACCGGCTGTGGGGCTTTCACGTTCCTCACCGGTCCGTATCCGACAGATCGACATCCGAGGTGACGTAGGCGTGGCTCTTCCGCCCCTTACCCCTGAACAGCGCGCAGCCGCGCTCGAAAAGGCCGCCGCGGCTCGCCGGGAGCGGGCCGAGGTCAAGAATCGACTCAAGCACTCCGGCGCCTCCCTCCACGAGGTCATCAAGACGGGCCAGGAGAACGACGTCATCGGCAAGATGAAGGTCTCCGCCCTGCTGGAGTCCCTGCCGGGCGTGGGCAAGGTCCGCGCCAAGCAGATCATGGAGCGGCTCGGCATCTCCGAGAGCCGCCGGGTCCGGGGTCTTGGCTCCAACCAGATCGCATCTTTGGAGCGTGAGTTCGGCGGCAGCGCCGCCTGAGGTTCTCAGGCACTCCTGAGAACCTGGATAATCGCTCCATGGCTGCAACATCCCGGGGGACACCCCCCGTACCCCCGGACGTACGTCCGCGGCTGACCGTGCTCTCCGGCCCCTCCGGGGTCGGCAAGAGCACGGTCGTCGCTCATATGCGCAAGGTTCACCCCGAGGTCTGGCTCTCGGTGTCGGCCACGACCCGCAAGCCGCGCCCCGGCGAACGCAACGGTGTCCACTACTTCTTCGTGGACGCCGAGGAGTTCGACAAGCTGATCGCCAACGGCGAGCTGCTGGAGTGGGCGGAGTTCGCAGGAAACCGCTACGGCACCCCGCGCCGGGCCGTGCTCGAGCGTATCGAGGCAGGCGAGCCGGTGCTGCTGGAGATCGATCTGCAGGGCGCCCGGCTGGTCCGCCAGTCGATGCCCGAGGCTCAGCTGGTCTTCCTGGCGCCGCCGAGCTGGGACGAGCTGGTGCGCCGGCTCACCGGCCGCGGCACGGAGGCGCCCGACGTGATCGAGCGCCGGCTCACGGCCGCCAAGGTCGAGCTGGCCGCCGAGGCGGAGTTCGATACGACGCTTGTCAACACCTCCGTCGAGGACGTGGCACGTGAGCTGCTAACGTTGATGCTGCAGGCTTCCGGCCTCCGTGGCACCGGCGACTGACCTCACCGGCCCGCGGACGCAAAGCATCACCACTGCGGAACCAGCATGATCAAAGATCTCTTTGATCACTATCCCCTTCGGAAGGCAGAGAGTGTCCTCTTCCATCACCACGCCCGAGGGCATCATCAACCCGCCGATTGATGAGCTCCTCGAGGCCACCGACTCGAAGTACAGCCTTGTGATCTACGCAGCCAAGCGCGCGCGCCAGATCAACGCGTACTACTCGCAGCTCGGTGAAGGCCTCCTCGAGTACGTCGGTCCGCTCGTCGACACCCACGTGCACGAGAAGCCGCTCTCGATCGCGCTCCGCGAGATCAACGCGGGCCTGCTGACCTCCGAGGCCATCGAGGGCCCCGCGCAGTAAGCAGGAAATGCACCTTCACCACAGGCCCGGCGGTCAGGACCGCCGGGCCTGTGGTGTGTCCGGGGCCGGACCCGCCGGGGGCCGTCCCGGGCGGTGAGGCAGCATGGAGTGCGTACGTCCTGGGGCTGTACGCAGCCGGGTGCGCAGAGAAACGAGTGCGGGGAGACGCAGTGGACAAGCCGAAGGTCGTCCTGGGGGTCAGCGGCGGCATCGCCGCCTACAAGGCGTGCGAGCTGCTGCGCCGGCTGACCGAGTCCGGTCATGACGTAAGGGTCGTGCCGACCGAGGCGTCGCTGAACTTCGTCGGGGCGGCCACCTGGTCGGCGCTCTCCGGCAACCCCGTGTCGGCCGAGGTCTGGGACAGCGTGCACGAGGTGCCGCACGTCCGGATCGGGCAGGCGGCCGACCTCGTCGTGGTCGCACCCGCCACCGCCGACATGCTCGCCAAGGCTGCCCACGGCCTTGCCGACGACCTTCTCACCAACACCCTCCTCACCGCCCGATGTCCCGTCGTCTTCGCGCCCGCGATGCACACGGAGATGTGGGAGCACCCCGCCACCCAGGAGAATGTCGCCACGCTGCGCCGCCGCGGCGCCGTGGTCATCGAGCCCGCCGTCGGCCGCCTCACCGGCGTCGACACCGGCAAGGGCCGGCTGCCGGACCCGGGGGAGATCTTCGAAGTCTGCCGCCGCGTGCTGACCCGGGGTCCGGCCGAACCCGATCTTGCGGGCCGGCATGTGGTCATCAGCGCCGGCGGCACCCGGGAGCCCCTCGACCCGGTCCGCTACCTCGGCAACCGCTCCTCCGGCAAGCAGGGCTACGCACTGGCGCGCACCGCTGTCGCCCGCGGCGCCCGGGTGACGCTGATCGAGGCGAACACCGGACTGCCCGACCCCGCAGGCGCCGACGTCCTGCGCGCCGGAACCGCCGTACAGCTGCGCGAGGCCGTGCTGAAGGCGGCGGCCGACGCCGATGTGGTGGTGATGGCCGCGGCGGTCGCCGACTTCCGTCCCGCGGACTACGCCACGGGCAAGATCAAGAAGAAGGACGGCCAGGAGCCGGCCCCCCTCGCCCTGGTCCGCAATCCCGACATCCTCGCCGAGGTCTCCGCGGACCGCGCCCGCCCGGACCAGGTCGTCGTCGGATTCGCCGCGGAGACCGACAACGTGCTGGCCAACGGCCGGGAGAAGCTCCGCCGCAAGGGCTGCGACCTCCTCGTCGTCAACGAGGTCGGCGAGCGCAAGACCTTCGGCTCCGAGAAGAACGAGGCCGTGGTGCTCGGGGCCGACGGGGGTGAGACCGCTGTGCCGTACGGGCCGAAGGAAGCGCTTGCCGACACGGTCTGGGACCTGGTGGCGGCACGGTTCGGTTAGATTGCGTACTCCCGCTCCGGCGGGAGGAAAGCTCAAGAAGATCGGTCATTACTTGCACCCGAAAGGAGGGATTGTCATACCGCCGTCAACAGTGCCGCCGGTCACAGAGCTCCCAAGGGGCGAGACGCGTGGCCCATTCGCCGGAAGCGACCGATAAACTGGTCGACGGAACATGCCGGGCGCAGCTCCCGGAGGTCCATCAATGATCAGCCAGCAGCCGCTGCAACCCCAGGGAGCGATGTGTCCCGCCGTCTCTTCACCTCGGAGTCCGTTACCGAGGGCCACCCCGACAAGATCGCTGACCAGATCAGCGACACCATTCTCGACGCGCTCCTGCGTGAGGACCCTTCCTCGCGCGTCGCTGTCGAGACATTGATCACCACTGGACTGGTGCATGTCGCGGGTGAGGTCACGACCAAGGCCTACGCCGACATCCCCAACCTCGTGCGCAACAAGGTGCTGGAGATCGGCTACGACTCCTCCAAGAAGGGCTTCGACGGAGCCTCCTGCGGCGTCTCGGTGTCCATCGGGTCGCAGTCCCCGGACATCGCCCAGGGCGTCGACACCGCGTACGAGCAGCGGGTCGAGGGTGACGAGGACGAGCTCGACAAGCAGGGCGCCGGCGACCAGGGCCTGATGTTCGGCTACGCCTGCGACGAGACGCCCGAGCTGATGCCGCTTCCGATCCATGTGGCGCACCGGCTCTCGCGCCGCCTGTCCGAGGTCCGCAAGAACGGGACCATCCCGTACCTGCGCCCCGACGGCAAGACCCAGGTCACCATCGAGTACGACGGCGACAAGGCCGTCCGTCTCGACACGGTCGTCGTCTCCTCGCAGCACGCGTCCGACATCGACCTGGACTCGCTGCTCGCGCCCGACATCCGTGAGTTCGTCGTCGAGCACGTCCTGGCGCAGCTCATCGAGGACGGCATCAAGCTGGACACCGAGGGTTACCGGCTCCTGGTGAACCCGACCGGCCGCTTCGAGATCGGCGGCCCGATGGGTGACGCCGGTCTGACCGGCCGCAAGATCATCATCGACACGTACGGCGGCATGGCCCGTCACGGCGGCGGTGCCTTCTCCGGCAAGGACCCGTCCAAGGTCGACCGCTCGGCCGCCTACGCGATGCGCTGGGTCGCCAAGAACGTCGTCGCGGCCGGCCTCGCCGCCCGCTGCGAGGTCCAGGTCGCGTACGCGATCGGCAAGGCCGAGCCGGTGGGTCTGTTCGTCGAGACGTTCGGCACCGCCACGGTCGACCCCGAGAAGATCGAGCACGCGATCGGCGAGGTCTTCGACCTCCGTCCGGCCGCGATCATCCGCGACCTCGACCTGCTCCGCCCGATCTACGCCCAGACGGCCGCGTACGGCCACTTCGGCCGCGAGCTGCCCGACTTCACCTGGGAGCGCACCGACCGCGTGGACGCACTGCGTTCGGCGGCGGGGATCTAGGGTCCGCTGAGTCAGCCCGTACGCCGGGGCCCGGATGCCGTACACGGCGTCCGGGCCCCGGCGCATGTGCTGCCGGAGCCGTACCGCTGTCAGTGGCGTCTGGTAGGAATTTGGCTGTGAGCAGCGACAACGAGCGATCCGACGAGCCCGAGGCCGGGGCACCGGAGCAGCTTGCGCTCATCCGGGAGACCGTGCGCGAGGCCAAGGTGCCGCGGGCCAAGCCCCGCACCTGGCGGGGCGCCACGCTCGCCGAGGAGTTGCCGGTGGCCCGGGTGCTGGTGAACAAGGGCGCGCTCCACCTCGATCAGTATTTCGATTACGCCGTCCCGGAGGAGCTCGATGCCGAGGCGCAGCCGGGTGTCCGGGTGCGGGTGCGGTTCGGGGCCGGGGGTCGCCAGGTCCGCGGCGGGCGGCGCGAGGGCGGTGGGCTGATCGACGGATTCCTGATCGAGCGGCGTGCCGAATCGGACTATCAGGGCGCCCTGGCGGCGCTCGCCTACGTCGTCTCGCCCGAGCCGGTGCTCGGGCCCGAGCTGCTCGCACTCTCGCGGGCCGTCGCCGACCGGTATGCGGGCAGCCTCGCCGATGTGCTGCAGCTCGCCGTGCCGCCCAGGAACGGCCGGGCGGAATCCAGGCCCTCGCCCGCGCCGCTGCCACTGCCCCCGGCCCCGGCGCCCGGGACCTGGGAGAGGTACCCACAGGGGCCCGCGTACCTGAGCGCACTGGCGAAGGGCGGTGCGCCCAGAGCCGTCTGGACCGCGCTGCCCGGGCCGCACTGGCCCGAGGAGATCGCCAGGGCCGTCGCCGCGACGCTGGCCTCGGGACGGGGCGCACTCGTCGTCGTACCGGACGGGCGGAGTGCGGGGCGGGTGGACGCCGCGCTCACGGGGGTGATGGGGGAGGGGCGCCACGCGCTGCTGACCGCCGACTCGGGGCCCGAGAAGCGCTACCGGGAGTGGCTCGCCGTCCGTCGTGGTTCCGTGCGCGCGGTGGTCGGGACCAGAGCCGCGATGTTCGCCCCCGTCGCGGATCTGGGCCTGGTGGCCGTCTGGGACGACGGGGACTCCAGCCACAGCGACGACAACGCCCCGTTCCCGCACGTCAGGGAAGTCCTGGAGCTGCGGGCGGCACACGGCCGGTGTGCGTTCCTGCTGGGCGGGACGAACTGCACGGTGGAGGCCGCCCAGCTGGTCGAGAGCGGCTGGGCGCTGCCGCTGCGCGCGGACCGGGAGCAGTTGCGGATCGCGGCGCCCCTGGTGCGTACCGTCGGCGACGGTGAGCTCGCGAGGGACGGAGCTGCGCGCTCCGCCCGGTTGCCCAGCCTCGCCTGGCAGACCGTGCGGGACGGGTTGCGCAGCGGCCCCGTGCTGATCCAGGTGCCGCGCCGGGGATATGCACCCCGGCTGGCCTGCGTACGCTGCCGCGAACCCGCGCGCTGCAGGCACTGCGCGGGGCCTCTGGAGGCTCCGGACCAGCAGGATCTGAACTGCGCCTGGTGCGGACGCGCCGAGACGGCCTGGAGCTGTGCCGCCTGTGGCGGAGGGCGGCTGAGGGCCCAGGTCGTCGGCGCCCGGCGGACCGCCGAGGAGCTGGGCCGGGCGTTTCCCGCCGTCCCGGTGCGTACGTCCGGCCGGGACCATGTGCTCGATTCCGTACCGGACCAGCCCGCTCTGGTGGTCAGCACACCCGGGGCCGAACCCGTGGCCGAGGGAGGCTACGCGGCCGCGCTGCTGCTGGACGGCTGGGCGATGGTCGGCCGCCCCGACCTGCGGGCGGGTGAGGAGGCGCTGCGGCGCTGGACGGCCGCCGCCTCACTGGTGCGGGGACAGCCGGAGGGGGGCACGGTGGTGATCGTGGCCGAGCCGACCCTGCGGCCCGTCCAGGCGCTGGTGCGCTGGGACCCGGTCGGTCACGCCCGCCGTGAGCTCGCGGAGCGGGCCGAGCTGGGCTTTCCGCCGGTGTCCCGGATGGCGTCGGTGACCGGGCCGCCGGAGGCGATCGCCGCGTACCTCGCTGCCGTGGAGCTGCCGCCGGAGGCGCAGATCCTCGGACCCGTACCGGTGCCGGGAGCCACCTCCGGCAGGCCGCGGAGGCAGGGGGACGCGCCGCCGGGCGAGACCTGGGAGCGGGCGCTGGTCAGGGTGCCGCCGGGACGCGGGGCGGCGCTCGCGGCAGCCCTGAAGGCGGCGCAGGCGGCGCGGACGGCCCGGGGGAGCGGAGATCCGGTACGGATCAGGATCGATCCGCCGGATATCGGCTGACGAGGCTGTGCAGCCTTGCCGCCGTGTTGCCCGCCCCCTCCGTACAGACACGGTGAGGGCAGGAGAGGCGCCCCGGTCAGCCGTTGCGCGGGCCGGGGAAGGCGCCGGGGCGCAGCTCCTCACGCGGCGCGGGGCAGTCCGCCGACGGCTGCGGCGGCATGGAGCGGGCCGCGGGCACTGCGGGCAGCGCGGGCGAGGAGCCCGGCGGCGCGGAGAGCGGACGGGGTACGGACTCGTCGGCGATCTCGCCGGCACCCGGCTGCGGGGTGTTCCTCCGGGCACCGTAACGGCGGTGCACCGCCTGCTTGGTGACCCCGAGCGCCGAGCCCACCGCGTCCCAGGAGAAGCCGAGCGAACGGTCGAAATCCACCGCCGCCGTGACCAGTGTCTCGACGCTGTCCCGCAGTTCCTGAGCCAGCCGGACGGTGGGCGCCGGAGCCCTTCCGTAGACGACGAAGCCCGCGGACGGGCCTGAGCGGCGCGGACGGTAGACGTTGCCCAGCTGCGCAGTGAGGGTGCGCAGCGCGTCCACCTGCCGCCGGACCCGCTCGATGTCCCGCACCAGCAGGTGCAGACTGGCACGCGCCTGGGCGTCGTGGGTTGCGTGGTCGGCCATGAACAAGCCTCTCGAACCGGCGTTGAAAGGGATCGGACCGCACTGCGGCGGCCCACTTCGGTCAATCTCACTTGACCAACGCCTCACCCGGCCATGTGGTCACGCAATAGGGGCGTATGTGCATATGCGTGGGGCGCACGGGCCTGCGTACGCCCCCCGGCGGCCCGGCCCGAGGGCTGTCCCGCTGTCCAGGAAGTGCGCCCGCCGGGGACAACGGGACAGCCCTTAGACTGGTGTGCTGCTCGCCACACCGTACGTTCTCGGCCCGAGAGGCAGTCCGCCACCCATGAAGCTCGTCTTCGCAGGCACCCCCGAGGTAGCCGTCCCCGCCCTGGACGCACTGATCGCCTCCGGCCGCCATGAGGTGGCCGCCGTCGTCACCCGTCCCGACGCGCCCGCCGGGCGAGGCCGCCGGCTCGTCGCCAGCCCCGTGGCCGAGCGCGCCGAGGAGGCGGGGATCGAGGTACTCAAGCCGGTACGCCCGCGCGACGAGGAGTTCCTGGCGCGGCTGCGCGAGATCGCTCCGGACTGCTGCCCCGTGGTGGCCTACGGCGCGCTGCTGCCCAAGACCGCCTTGGACGTGCCCGCCCGCGGCTGGGTCAATCTGCACTTCTCGCTGCTGCCCGCCTGGCGTGGCGCCGCACCGGTGCAGCACGCGGTGATGGCCGGGGACGAGGTGACCGGCGCGTCGACCTTCCTGATCGAGGAGGGCCTGGACTCCGGACCGGTGTACGGCGTTCTGACCGAAGAGGTACGGCCCACGGACACCAGCGGTGATCTGCTCACCCGGCTGGCCTTCGCCGGTGCCGGGCTGCTCGCCGCGACCATGGACGGCATCGAGGACGGCACCCTGCACGCCGTGCCGCAGCCCGCCGAAGGCATCACGCTCGCACCCAAGATCAACGTCGAGGACGCCCAGGTGCAGTGGTCCGCGCCCGCGCTGCGGGTCGACCGCGTGGTGCGCGGCTGCACCCCCGCCCCCGGAGCCTGGACCCTCTTTCGCGGGGAGCGCCTCAAGCTGGTCCAGGCCGTACCCGTCCTCGACCGCACCGACCTGGCGCCGGGCGAGCTGTCCGCGGGCAAGAACAACGTGTACGTGGGCACGGGGTCGCACGCGGTGGAGCTCCTCTGGGTCCAGCCGCAGGGCAAGAAGCCGATGAAGGCAGCCGACTGGGCCCGCGGCGTGCGCATCGTCCCGGGCGAGCTCCTGGGACTCTGACGGGCCTGCGCCCGCACCTCGGAGGCCCGGGCGGCGACGTACGCTGGGTGGGTTCGCCACTCTCACCATCAGCGGAGCACCTTTCACGTGAACGACCAGCAGCGTCGCCGTCCCGCCAAGCCGCATCGCCGCCCTCAGAAGGACCCCGTCCGGTTCCTCGCCTTCGAGGCACTCAGGGCCGTCGACGAGCGCGACGCATACGCCAACCTCGTCCTGCCCCCGCTGCTGAAGAAGGCCCGCGCCAAGGGCGACTTCGACGGCAGGGACGCGGCGCTGGCGACCGAACTGGTCTACGGGACCCTGCGCCGCCAGGGCACGTACGACGCGATCGTCGCGGCCTGCATCGACCGGCCGCTGCGCGAGGTCGACCCGCCCGTGCTGGACGTGCTCAACATGGGCGTGCACCAGCTGCTCGGCACCCGCATCCCGACCCACGCGGCGGTCTCCGCCAGCGTGGAGCTGGCCCGTGTCGTGCTGGGTGAAGGACGCGCCAAGTTCGTCAACGCCGTGCTGCGCAAGGTCTCGGCGCACGATCTCGACACGTGGGTGGAGCGCGTCGCCCCGGCGTACGACGAGGACGCCGAGGAGAACCTCTCGGTCGTCCACTCCCATCCGCGGTGGATCGTCTCCGCCCTGTGGGACGCCCTGGGCGGTGGCCGCGCCGGCATCGAGGACCTCCTCGAGGCCGACAACGAACGCCCCGAGGTGACCCTCGTCGCCCGCCCCGGCCGCTCCACCACGGACGAGCTGCTGGCTGCTCTGGGTGAGGAGAGCGGGCTGCCGGGCCGCTGGTCGCCCTATGCCGTACGGATGGCCGAGGGCGGCGAGCCCGGCGCGCTGGCCGCGGTGCAGGACGGCAGCGCGGGTGTGCAGGACGAGGGCAGTCAGCTCGTTGCCGCCGCTCTCGCCAACGCACCCGTCGAGGGCCGTGACACACGGTGGCTCGACGGCTGTGCGGGACCGGGAGGCAAGGCGGCCCTGCTGGCCGCGCTCGCCGCCGGACGCGGCGCGGCTCTGCTCGCCGCCGAGAAGCAGCCGCACCGCGCCCGGCTCGTCGAGCGGGCACTGGCCGGCAACCCGGGCCCCTATCAGGTGGTCACCGCGGACGGCACCCGGCCGCCCTGGCAGCCGGGCACCTTCGACCGGGTGCTGATGGACGTACCGTGCTCGGGTCTCGGGGCGCTGCGCCGTCGGCCGGAATCCCGGTGGCGTCGCCGCGCGGAGGACCTGGAGAGCTTCGCCCCGCTCCAACGCGGGCTGCTGCGCGAGGCGTTGAAGGCCGTCCGTATCGGCGGGGTCGTCGGATACGCGACCTGCTCGCCGCACCTTGCCGAGACCCGGGTCGTCGTCGAGGACGTGCTCAAGGGGCGCGGCGGAGCGCCGGCCGAGGCGGAGTGGGTGGATGCCCGCGCCCTGATGCCGGGAGTACCGGCGCTGGGCGACGGTCCCGACGTCCAGCTGTGGCCGCATCTGCACGGCACGGACGCGATGTATCTGGCGCTGCTGCGACGCACGGGCTGACCTCCGGGCCCGCAGACCGGGCGAAAAGCCGGGATTGTGCGAACCGTAATGATCCCGTGAGGCTTTGGGGGGCACCGAGGCGGGGAAGTGGCGCGGAACATGGCAGGCTTGGTGCATGGCCCAGATCAACCCCAGCATCCTGTCCGCCGACTTCGCGCGACTCGCCGAGGAGGCGAAGGCCGTCGACGGCGCCGACTGGCTCCATGTCGATGTGATGGACAACCACTTTGTGCCCAATCTGACGCTCGGCGTGCCGATCGTGGAGGCGCTGAGCAAGGCCACGGACACTCCGCTGGACTGCCATCTGATGATCGAGGACGCGGACCGCTGGGCACCGCAGTACGTCGAGGCCGGTGCAGGTTCCGTCACCTTCCACGCGGAGGCGGCGGCGGCGCCCGTACGGCTGGCGCGGGAGATCAGGGCAAAGGGGGCGCGCGCCTCGATGGCGCTGAAGCCCGCGACCCCGATCGAGCCGTACGAGGACCTGCTCCCCGAGCTCGACATGCTCCTGATCATGACGGTGGAGCCGGGCTTCGGGGGCCAGTCGTTCCTGGACATCATGCTGCCGAAGATCCGGCGTACCCGTGAGCTGATCTCCAAGCACGGTCTCGAGCTCTGGCTCCAGGTCGACGGCGGCGTCTCCGCCACCACCATCGAGCGGTGCGCGGAGGCCGGAGCCGATGTCTTCGTCGCCGGATCCGCGGTGTACGGGGCGCAGGACCCGGCCCAAGCGGTGCGTGCCCTGCGCGAGCAGGCGGACGCAGCCACCGCCGCGGCCCCCTGGGCGTGCGGCCACTGAACAAAGGGCAGATGAACGCGGCCCGACGGGCCTGATCAAGGATCACCGGATCTGACAGGATGACGGTGTATCGGGCGTGTGAACAGCAGTGAGGAGATCGCGGTGTCTGGCATCTCGGCGGGTCGGTCAGCCATGCGGATGGGACCCGCGGAGCTGGTCCAGGCGGCGGCCATGGCCCGTCGGTTCTACCTCGAGGGAAAATCGAAGATCCAGATTGCCGAGGAGTTCGGCGTCAGCCGCTTCAAGGTGGCCCGGGTTCTGGAGACGGCCCTCGAGCGTGATCTCGTACGGATCGAGATCCGGGTTCCGGCCGAGCTGGACGCGGAGCGCTCCGACGCGCTCCGGGCCCGTTACGGGCTGCGCCACGCGGTCGTCGTCGAGTCCCCGGCCGACGAGCAGGACGACGCTGCCGACCCGGAGAATCTGGGCGAGGTCGCGGCCGAACTGCTCGGTGAGCTGGTGAACGAGGGCGATGTGCTGGGCCTGGCCTGGGGTCGCTCCACCATCCATATGGCGGCGGCGCTCGACCGGCTGCCGCCCTGCACGGTCGTGCAGCTCACCGGGGTCTACGACGCGGGGACGGCCGAGCGCGGGTCGGTCGAGGCGGTCCGCCGCGCGGCCCAGGTGTCCGGCGGCGAGGCACATCCGATCTACGCGCCGATGCTCCTGCCCGATCCGGCGACGGCGGCAGCCCTGCGCCACCAGACGGGTATCGCCCGCGCCTTCGAGTACTTCGACAAGGTGACGGTCGCCGCGGTCTCCATCGGTTCCTGGGAGCCGGGCATCTCCACCGTCCACGACATGCTCTCGGACGAGGAGCGGGCACACTACGCCTCGCTCGGGGTCGCGGCCGAGATGTCCGCACACCTCTTCGACTCCGATGGCCGACGCGTGGGCCGGGATCTGGGCGAGCGGTGCATCACCGTGGAGGCGGACCGGCTGCGCCGGATCCCCGAGGTGGTGGCCATCGCGGGCGGACAGCGCAAGGCGGCGGCGATCGGGGCGGTGCTCCGCTCGGGCCTGGTCACCAGCCTGGTGACGGACACGGCCGCGGCCGACTACCTGCTGACGGAGTCCGCTGCCGGACAGCGCCCGGCCCTGGAGCGCGCCGACCCCGACGGCAACTGACAGTCACGGAACACGACGGGGGCCGGACACCGCACAGGTGCCCGGCCCCCCGTCGTCTACCGGCTCCGGTGCCCCTCGGGCGCGCCCGACCCCGCAGGGTCCGCGGCCACGCCGAGGACGGTCTCCTCCAGATACTCCCCGGGCTCCGCGTACTGGCTGACGTCCGCCGGGTTGTAGCGGGGGGTCTGCCGGGACCAGTCCAGATTGCCGCGCATCCAGCTCCGCATCCCGTCGAGATAGGGGACGAGCGTGGCGGTGAGCTGCGGATACATGTCGAGCAGCTCGTCCTCGGCCGTGAGGAAGCGCTCGGTCTCCGTGGCTATCTCGGCGCAGACGTGGTCGAGCGCCTGCTGCTCCCCGTAGCCCCGGTGATGGCGCACCAGATGAACGAGATTGTGGATCTCGCCGAGGACCTGTTCCTTCTCGAAGGAGTACACGTCGTTGGCCCAGCACACGACGTTGCACGAGGCTTCCAGCGCCGTGATGAACCGAGGGTCGTTGTGGACCGACTCGGGCGCCTCGATCCCCGCCACGATCTCTATCAGGTCCATGCACACATGGATCGCCCCGGTGTGCCGGCGCTGGGCTATGTAGGTCTCCTCCGCCGGCACCACGCCGTCGGCCCGGTTCCCGGCCTCCCAGGTGGTGGCGGTCATCAGGTACGTCATGAGGTGCCAGGCGAAACGTGTGCGCCAGTGCGGGGCCGCCTGCGGAATCGTGCGTTCCCACAGATCGGCCAGCGCGACGACGGCGGCGGGCAGCTCCTCACCCGGCAGCGGGCCGGAAGCCGTTCCCTCCACCACGGAACGCATGTGTGCCACCACGTCGCGTACCCGTTCGGGGCTGCGGCCGAGATGGCCGTCGTCCAGCTGGTCGTCGACGAGGAAGAGCCATACGAACCAGTCGGCGACCAGGTCGAGGTGCTCACCGCTCGCCGTCGGATAGACCATGCCGACGAACGCGCCGAAGTCGGCCTGCTCGAAACGGCGCCTGGCGGACTCCCGGTGCACCAGACCGGTGCGGCGCGTCCAGGCGTCGATGTGTTCGCGCGTGCGCCCTACATGCGGGTTCGTCCGCTGTAGGAACGGGCAGTAGATGTCCGGCAGTTCGCTCTCCACAGGCGGATCTGAATCCTCTCCGGTCACATGGGTGCGGGTTGCTCCGGACACGCGTGTGCGGAGTTTCGGTCACCCCCGAGACCTGCGGATTTGAAGCTACCTGACCCCCTGTCACTGGTCCAGGGATCGTGATCACGAATGATTGAAAGGCGTTCGGGTAGGGTCCTTGAGTAAGGCAGGTTCCACTTGCCCGGCCCCCCTGAGCGCCTCTTTGGAGGAAATTACGAACGCGGGGGCCCATTGCTGTGTCTTCGTGGAAACGACCTGCACCGTTTCGTATGAAAAAATGAGTGTTATGCGTTTTCTTGAGCCCGGCACCGGTCGCTACACGGCGTCCCCCTCGGTCCCCTACGACCTCACGTACGACGATGTCTTCATGGTCCCCGGCCGCTCCGCGGTCGGTTCCCGGCAGGCCGTGGATCTCTCCTCGCCCGACGGCACCGGCACCACCATCCCGCTCGTCGTCGCGAACATGACCGCGATCGCCGGGCGTCGGATGGCCGAGACGATCGCCCGCCGCGGTGGGCTGGTCGTCATCCCCCAGGACATCCCGATCGAGGTGGTCACCGAGGTCATCAGCTGGGTCAAGACGCGCCACCTCGTGCTCGACACGCCCATCGTGCTGTCCCCGGGCCAGACCGTTGCCGACGCCCTGTCCCTGCTGCACAAGCGGGCCCACGGGGCGGGCGTCGTCGTCGACGCGGAGCACCGGCCGGTCGGTGTCGTCACCGAACACGACCTGACCGGTGTCGACCGCTTCACGCAGCTGTCCGAGGTCATGTCCAGGGACCTGGTGCTGCTCGACGCCGACATCGACCCGCGCGACGCCTTCGGCAAGCTCGACGGCGCCAACCGCAAGCTCGCCCCCGCGGTCGACGCGGACGGCAGGCTCGTCGGCATCCTCACCCGCAAGGCCGCCCTGCGGGCGACGCTGTACACCCCGGCGACGGATGCCCAGGGCAAGCTGCGCATCGCCGCGGCCGTCGGTATCAACGGCGATGTCGCGGGCAAGGCCAAGCAGCTCATCCACGCGGGCGTCGACACCCTCGTCGTCGACACCGCGCACGGCCACCAGGAGTCCATGATCAGCGCGGTCGCCGCGGTGCGTGCGCTCGATCCGGGCGTGCCGATCGTGGCGGGCAACGTCGTCGCGGCCGAAGGTGTACGTGACCTGATCGAGGCCGGCGCGGACATCATCAAGGTCGGGGTCGGCCCCGGCGCCATGTGCACCACCCGGATGATGACCGGTGTGGGCAGGCCGCAGTTCTCCGCCGTGCTCGAGTGCGCGGCAGAGGCGCGGAAGCACGGCAAGCACGTATGGGCGGACGGAGGCGTCCGGCACCCGCGCGATGTCGCCATGGCGCTCGCCGCCGGCGCGTCCAACGTGATGATCGGCTCCTGGTTCGCCGGCACGTACGAGTCGCCCGGCGACCTCCAGCAGTCCGCCGACGGCCGTTACTACAAGGAGTCCTTCGGGATGGCCTCCGCACGCGCGGTGAGGAACCGCACGTCGGAGGAGTCCGCGTACGACCGGGCTCGCAAGGGGCTGTTCGAGGAGGGCATCTCCACCTCGCGGATGTTCCTGGATCCGGCACGCCCCGGTGTGGAGGACCTGATCGACTCGATCATCGCCGGTGTCCGCTCGTCCTGCACCTATGCGGGTGCGGCCTCGCTCGAGGAGTTCGCCGAGAAGGCCGTCGTGGGTGTCCAGAGCGCCGCGGGGTATGCGGAGGGCAAGCCGCTGCACGCCAGCTGGAGTTGACCGAGCGGTCCACGCATCACAGGTGCCCCTGCCGGGTGTTCGTGCCGGGAGGGGCACCTGTGTGTTCAGGCAGGGCCGAATGGCCGAACGCGACCGTTTGTGTCGACTGTCGAGAACTCTTGACTATCTTCAACTCTGTTGAATTGTAAGTAATATGAGCCACAATCAGCTGCCCGCCTTCTGCTGTAAGGGATCTCATGTCCTTCTTCACTGACCTGGCCCACCAGTACATCGACGGCGAGTGGAGGCCGGGGAAGGGATCCTGGGACATCATCGACTTCAACCCGTACAACGGTGAGAAGCTCGCATCCATCACCGTCGCCACGGTGGACGAGGTCGACCAGGCCTACCGCGCGGCCGAGCGTGCGCAGCAGGAATGGGCGGACACCAACCCGTACACCCGCCGGGCGGTCCTGGAGAAGGCGCTGCGGATCGTCGAGGAGCGCGAGCCCGAGATCAGTGAGGCGATCGTCGCCGAGCTCGGCGGCACCGCGCTGAAGGCCGCATTCGAACTGCACCTTGCCAAGGAGTTCCTGCGTGAGGCGGTCCAGCTCGCGCTGCGGCCCACCGGACAGATCCTGCCCTCGCCCACCGAGGGCAAGGAGAACCGTGTCTACCGCGTGCCCGTCGGCGTCGTGGGTGTCATCAGCCCCTTCAACTTCCCCTTCCTGCTGTCGCTCAAGTCGGTCGCGCCCGCACTGGCCCTCGGCAATGCCGTGGTCCTCAAGCCGCACCAGAACACGCCGATCTGCGGCGGCACACTGCTGGCCAAGGTGTTCGAGGACGCAGGTCTGCCCGCCGGGCTGCTGAACGTCGTGGTCACCGACATTGCCGAGATCGGCGACGCGCTGCTCGAACACCCCGTTCCGAGGCTCATCTCCTTCACCGGTTCGGACAAGGTGGGCCGCCACGTCGCGACCGTGTGCGCGGCCAACTTCAAGCAGACCGTGCTCGAACTCGGCGGCAACAGCGCGCTGATCGTCCTCGACGACGCCGATGTGGACTACGCCGTCGACGCGGCAGTCTTCAGCCGGTACGTGCACCAGGGCCAGGTCTGCATGGCCGCGAACCGGATCCTGATCGACCGCGCGATCGAGAAGGAGTTCACCGAGAAGTTCGTCGCCAAGGTCGCCTCCCTGCGCGTCGGGGACCCGGCCGACCCCTCGACCCAGATCGGCCCGCTGATCAACTCCTCGCAGGCCGAAGCGGTGTCCAAGATCGTCGACCAGACCGTGGAGGCCGGCGCGACGGCGCTGCTGCACGGCCGGGCCGAGGGCAACCTGGTGAGCCCGTCCGTGCTGACCGCGATAGCCGCCGATTCCCCCGTCCTGCAGCAGGAGATCTTCGGGCCCGTGGCCCTGCTCGTGCCCTTCGACGGTGAGGACGAGGCGGTCCGGATCGCCAACGACACCCCGTACGGGCTCAGTGGCGCGGTGCACACGGGCAACATCGAGCGCGGGGTACGGGTGGGGCAGCGCATCCGCACCGGCATGATCCACATCAACGACGGCACGGTCCACGACGAGCCCATCGTCCCCTTCGGCGGCGAGAAGAGCTCGGGCCTGGGACGGCTGAACGGCGACTCGACGATCGAGGCCTTCACCACTCAGAAGTGGATCTCGGTGCAGCACGGCCGCTCGCAGTTCCCCTTCTGACCTGCTGTCCTCTGCGGTGAGCGCGCCCCGCGCGGGCGCGCATGGTCTACTTCGGGGGCGGCCTGTGCCGCCCCCGAATCCGCCCGTCGCAGAGAAGTGATCCACCTGAAGTGCGCCTGAACGACCTCGACGAACGCATCGTCCATGCCCTTGCCGAAGACGCCCGGCGCTCGTACGCCGATATCGGCGCGATCATCGGACTGTCCGCGCCCGCCGTGAAACGCCGCGTGGACCGGCTGCGCGCCGAGGGGGCCATCACGGGCTTCACCGTACGGGTGGACCCGGCGGCGCTCGGCTGGCAGACCGAGGGCTTCATCGAGATCTACTGCAGCCGCAACACCGCACCCGAAGCGATCAAGCGGGGCCTCGCCCGCTATCCGGAGATCGCCTCCGCGTCCACCGTGACCGGAGATGCCGACGCGATCGTGCAGGTCTTCGCCGCCGATATGCGGCACTTCGAGCAGGTGCTCGAGCGCATCGCGGGCGAGCCGTATGTGGAGCGGACCAAGTCGGTGCTCGTCCTCTCCCCGTTGCTGCGACGGTACGCCGCGGGCCCGCCGGCCTGAGGTTACGAGGCGCCGACGCCCGGTTGTCCGGGAGACCGAAATCACCCTCCTGACCTGCGTGGACGCCGTACGCAACAAATCGCTGCGACAGCCCTGTCCCGCGCAATGAATCGATGGTGTGTGCGCAACACTCGCGCCTTGTCCGGCCCGATTCGCGGCCCGTACCTTCAATACGTCTCCCCGTACTCCGCCCGCACCGCCCGAGGTCAGCCATGCCGCCGCTGCGTACCGCCCTGCTCCAGAGCTCCGGACGACCCGGCTCCGTGGACGAGAACATCAAGGTGCTCGACGAGGCCGCAGGACGGGCCGCCGAGGCCGGTGCCCGGCTGCTCGTCTGCCCGGAACTCTTTCTGACCGGATACGCCATCGGCGACGCCGTCCCCACGCTCGCCGAACCCGCGGACGGACCAGGAGCACAGGCCGTCGCCGAGCTCTGCGCACGGCACGGCATCGCCGTCCTCTACGGCTACCCGGAGCGCGCGGGCGAGCTGATCTTCAACGCGGCGCAGCTCATCGGCCCTGACGGGAGCGCCCTCGCGAACTACCGCAAGACCCATCTCTTCGGCTGCTTCGAGCAGGAGTGGTTCACCCCCGGCGAGCAGGCCGTGGTGCAGGCCGACCTCGACGGCGTACGGATCGGCCTGCTGATCTGCTACGACGTCGAGTTCCCGGAGAACGTCCGGGCGCACGCACTGGCAGGGACCGGTCTGCTGCTGGTGCCGACCGCACAGATGCACCCCTTCCAGTTCGTCGCCGAGTCGGTGGTTCCCGTCCGTGCCTTCGAGAGCCAGATGTACGTCGCCTACGTCAACAGGACCGGTCCGGAGGGCGCGTTCGAGTTCGTCGGGCTGAGCTGTCTGGCAGGCCCCGACGGCACCGTACGCACCCGTGCCGGCCGCGGCGAGGAGCTCGTCATCGGTGAGGTGGACCCCGGGTTCCTCAGCGCCTCGCGGGCAGCCAACCCGTATCTGAAGGACCGCCGTCCCGGGCTGTACGGCTCCCTCGTCTGACCCGAGCCCTCCCCTCTCCGTCTCTTCTCATCCGTGCAAGGAGTCCGTACCCCATGACGTCCACGGTGCCCAACGCCGTCCAGCACACCGACGCGCAGCCGCCGATCACCATGTTCGGGCCGGACTTCCCCTACGCCTACGACGACTTCCTTGCGCACCCGGCGGGCATCGGCCAGATACCGGCCACCGAGCACGGATCCGAGGTCGCCGTCATCGGCGGTGGTCTCTCCGGCATCATCGCCGCGTACGAACTGATGAAGATGGGGCTGCGGCCCGTCGTCTACGAAGCGGACCAGATCGGCGGCCGGCTGCGGACGGTCGGTTTCGAGGGCTGCGACCCCTCGCTGACCGCCGAGATGGGCGCCATGCGTTTCCCGCCCTCGTCCACGGCGCTGCAGCACTACATCGACCTGGTGGACCTGGAGACCGAGCCGTTCCCCAACCCCCTCTCCCCGGCCACTCCGTCGACCGTCGTCGATCTCAAGGGCGAGTCCCACTACGCAGAGACCATCGCCGATCTGCCGCAGGTCTACCGCGATGTGATGGACGCCTGGAACACATGCCTGGAAGAGGGCGCCGACTTCTCCGACATGAACAGCGCCATGCGCGAGCGTGATGTCCCGCGCATCCGGGAGATCTGGGCGAAGCTGGTCGAGAAGCTCGACAACCAGACCTTCTACGGATTCCTCTGCACCTCCGACGCCTTCAAGTCCTTCCGGCACCGCGAGATCTTCGGCCAGGTCGGCTTCGGAACCGGCGGCTGGGACACCGACTTCCCCAACTCCATCCTGGAGATCCTCCGCGTCGTCTACACCGAGGCCGACGACCACCACCGCGGGATCGTCGGCGGCAGCCAGCAACTGCCGCTGCGCCTGTGGGACCGCGAACCGCGCAAGGTCGTCCACTGGCCGCTCGGTACGTCGCTGGCCTCCCTGCACGACGGGCAGCCGCGCCCCGCCGTGACCCGCCTCGACCGCACCGCGGGAAACCGGATCACGGTCACGGACGCCACCGGCGACATCCGCTCCTACCGGGCGGCGGTCTTCACCGGACAGTCCTGGCTGCTGCTCTCCAAGATCGCCTGCGACGACGCGCTCTTCCCGATCGACCACTGGACGGCGATGGAGCGCACCCACTACATGGAGTCGTCCAAACTGTTCGTGCCCGTCGACCGGCCGTTCTGGCTGGACAAGGACGAAGCGACCGGCCGCGACACCATGTCGATGACGCTCACGGACCGGATGACCCGGGGCACGTACCTCCTGGACGACGGGCCCGACAAGCCGGCCGTCATCTGCCTCTCCTACACGTGGTGCGACGACAGCCTGAAGTGGCTGCCGCTCTCCCCGAAGGAGCGCATGGACGTCATGCTCAAGTCGCTCGGCGAGATCTATCCCAAGGTCGACATCCGTAAGCACATCATCGGCAACCCGGTCACCGTCTCCTGGGAGAACGAGCCCTACTTCATGGGTGCGTTCAAGGCAAATCTGCCCGGTCACTACCGCTACCAGCGACGCCTGTTCACCCACTTCATGCAGGACCGGCTGCCTTCGGACAAGCGGGGCCTGTTCCTGGCCGGCGACGACATCTCGTGGACGGCCGGCTGGGCCGAGGGTGCCGTGCAGACCGCGCTCAACGCCGTATGGGGTGTGATGAGCCAGTTCGGCGGTGCCACGGACCCGACGAACCCGGGACCCGGCGATGTCTTCGACGAGATCGCACCGGTCGAGCTTCCGGAGGACTGAGCTCCGCTCCCGGGCCAGGCGTCAGCGCAGGCGGTCCAGGGCGCCGGCGGTCACCGCATGGAGCAGCGGCTGCCCGGCAAGCAGCCGCAGCACCTCGCCGACGGCGCTCGCCCCGAGCCGCTGCCTGACCTCGACGCTGCCCGCGGCCCGATGCGGAGTCAGCAGCACGTTCGGCAGGGAGCGGAAGGGGTGGTCCACCGGGAGCGGCTCCGCGTCGAACACGTCGATCGCCGCGTCCAGTCGCCCCGACGCCAGCTCCGCGAGCAGAGCCTTCTCGTCGACCAGCCAGGCACGGGCGGTGTTCACCAGGCCCGCGCCGTCCTGCATCAGCGCCAGCTGGGCGGCACCGATCATCCGGTGCGTCTGCTCGGTCACCGGGGCGTGCACGGCGACGATTCTGCTCCGTGCGAGCAGCGTCTCCAGCGGCACGGACTCCACCCCGAGCGCCACCGCGTCCGTGTCGGACAGGAACGGATCGGTGACACGAACCCGCGCCCCCATTGCCCGCACCATGGCGATGTACGCGCGCCCGGTGCGGGACGCGCCGATCACACCGATGTCACTGCCGTGGATCTCATGGAGCGGCGGCGCCTGGACGGCCTCCGCCCACGGGGCGCCCCGGTGCAGGGCGTGATCGAAGCGGTGGATGCGATGCAGCAGGGACAAGGTGAACGCGAGGGCCACCTCGGCCACAGGCCGCGCCATCTCGTCCCCCGCCTGCGTGACCTGGATGCCGCGCCGGAACACCTCTTCGCCGACGTACGGGGCCACGGCCGAGCCCGTGTGCGCCACGAGCTCCAACCGGTCCGCGGAGTCGAGGAGTTGCGCGTCCACTCGTGGACTCCGCCATGAGGTGATGAGTGCGCGGGCTCCGGGGAGGGCCGCAGCCAGCGCCGTCCGGTCCCTGTGCTCGTCCAGGACGGTCAGTTCGGCCGCCGTGTCCAGCTGCTGCCAGACCTCGGCAGTGAAGAACTCGGCGCGCAGGTGCGGCGGTACGGAGACGACCACGCGGGGGCGGCCGGCCGGATCGGACATGATGAGCTCCGCAGGGAAGAGGTCGACAGGACACCCCAGGGTAGGACCCGAAATCCGGGTGATCCCGTCGCCCGGCGGGGCGGGCGTCAGCGGCACGGGGTGAGCAGAATGCGCCCCACCAGGCCGATCCCCGCATCCGTACGAGCCCTGAACTCCTCGGCCAGCAGCGGTACTCCACGCAGTCGCCACAGCATCCGCGCCACCGACCACGAGGCCTCACGGGCCCTCTCCAGGCTCCAGGAACCCGCCAGATGCGTAAGAGGGTCGGCGACTTCCAGCAGATCGGGACCCGGCATCAGATCGTCGCGGATCTGCTCCTCCAGCATCACGAGGAGTTCCCCCACCCTGTCGAACTCCTCCTCCAGGTCCGCCGGAGCGCAGCCGAGCGTACGACAGGTGTCCACCACGGCCACCGCGAGATCGTGACCGATGTGCGCATTGATACCGGCGAGTGCGAACTGCAGCGGACGTACGCCGGGATGGCGCCGGAACTGGAACAGGGGGCGCCAGCAGTCGGGCGGCCGGCCGCCCGACGCGGCGGTGTCGACCGCGGTCAGATAGCGCTCGGCGAACCGCACATCCAGCGCGGACACCGCCTCACGGTCCGGGAAGGAACCCTCCGCGATCCGCCCGCTGATGGTCTCGGTGACCGTCAGATAGACCTGGTTGAACACGGCGACGCCGTCCCCGGGCGGCCAGTGGGAGCGGAGCATTCGCATCCGCTCGATCACCGTGCCCACATCGGCCACCGCACCCTCTGTGCGTGGGCGGGATGCGTCGGCCGGGTCTGCGAACTGCTCGAACTGGGCCATGCGGGCAGCGTCCCAGCCGTAGGCTCGCCAGGGCGCCGACCGGCCGGAAGGTTCATCGGATCGGACCAATGCACGGCGCCGGGGGAGAGGAACGAACAGTGTCGGGCGCACGCGCACAACGCAGGACCGAGACCAGGGAACGGAGGCGTACCGCACGTCGGCACGCCATGGCCGTCGCCGCATCGGCCGTGGTGGCCGTCGGCACCGCGACCGGCGTGATCACCGCAGCCGCCGGGGAGGGCGAGCGGACGACCGCCCGCCCCGACACGACCGTTTCGCCGGTCCTGGAACCGCTGCCCGCAGTGCCGACCGCGTCTCCGTCACCGTCCGCTGTGTCCCCCTCTCCTTCGCCGCGTCCGTCCCGGACGGGTGGGACGCGAGCCACTCCGACGCCGTCGGAGCAGCCCTTGCGGCGAACCGCCACGGCCGCCGGGCTCTACCGCCACTCGGAGTCCCAGGTCCTCGACTGGGTCCGCGACCACCGGGACGATCCGCGCCGTCCGCTCATCGAGTCCCGGATCGCGGCGCAGCCCGCGGCGGTCTGGTTCGCCGCCTACAACCCGGCAGCGGTGACCGCCCAGGTCCGCGGTGTGACGTCCGCCGCGGCCGCCGCCGGCCGCACCCCCGTGCTCGTGCCCTATGCGATACCCGACCGGGACTGCGGCGGAGCCTCCGAGGGAGGAGCGCCCGGCCTGGCGGCGTACGACACGTGGATGGCCAGGTTCGCCGAGGGGCTGGGCAGCGGACCGGTGATCGTGATCCTGGAGCCGGACGCGATCGCGCTCTCGGACTGCCTCTCGGCGGCGCAGCGGGCAGCCCGCTTCGCGTCGCTGGCCCGGGCGGGCCGTACCCTGCACGCCGCGAACCCGAGGGCCAGGGTCTACTTCGACGGCGGGCACTCCGGCTGGCACTCCGCCGCCAAGCAGGCCGCGGCGCTCAGGGAGGCCGGCGCCGCGACCAGCGGGGACGGCATTTTCACCAATGTGTCGAACTTCCACAGCACAGCCGACGAAGCGGCTTACGCCCGCCGGGTACTGGCTGCCCTCGGTGGCCCGGCCCGCCTCGGCGCGGTGATCGACACCAGCCGCAACGGCAACGGGGCGCCGCAGGCCGGTCAGTGGTGCGACCCGGCGGGCAGGGCCCTCGGCCGGACCCCGACGACGAAGACCGGCGAGTCCCGGATCGACGCCTACCTGTGGGTGAAGTTGCCGGGGGAGTCCGACGGCTGCAAGGGCGCGGCCGGCTCCTTCACCCCGGACTATGCCTATGCCCTGGCCACCGGCTGAGTGTCAGTGCTGTCGCGTAGCGTGCATACCAGCTGGGTAGGGGCAGTGACCTGCGCGTATGGGGAGCGGCATGAGTGACCGTGTGGAGTGGCCGACGGAGCGTGACAAGGAAGCCGCGCTGATCATCAGGACCGACTACGGCGATGAGCCGGCGTGGGCGGCGGTGAAGGCCGCGCTGATGATGACCTGGGGAGAGGACGAGGACTTCGAGCCGTACGTCCATATCGTCGATGATCCGCAGTGGACGGGGATCACGCCTGCTGAGGTGCTCTCCCAGGCAGCCGCGCACTCGGAGCCCGCGGTGTCGTCTACCTCGCCGACCACATCTCGATGCGGAAGTCCCCTGTCACATTGCTCGCGCTGTCCCTGCTGACCAGGGAGCAGTGTGAAAGCGACGAGGAATTCGAGGCGTACGGCGGCGCGTTCCGAGTAGCGCCGTACGGGATCCACGAGATGAACGCGAACCTGATGATCGCCAACCTGGACTTCGGCGATTTCGCAGACGTGGCCATGAGCGATCCCGACGGAGTCTTCCGAGGTTTTGCCGGCTGAAGTGCTCAGTCGCGGCCGGCAAGCGCACCTTCAAACGCCGCCAGGACACCGGCCGAGCGGCATCCTGGCGGGCGACCGGAGCACGCCGCCGTCCGGCACCACGCTCGATCGCGAGCGATGGCGACCTGAAGAAGAGCGTCTGAGTCAGATCGCCGTCCTAAGCCAACCAGCTTGCCATCAGGGCGACTTGATCTTCTGGAAGGTACCTCCGGATCTCAGAAAGGTCCCATGCGTGCCATCACGAAGTGTTTACGACGGCCGGTGCCTGGTCTCGGCGGCCATACGTAGCCACGATGGATGAGTGGTGATCGCCCCGATGGGTCGTACGGTGGGTCCCTGTATCAGCCGGAGCCGCCAACGGGATGCGACGAGGACGGCAATGGAAATTGCCTCGGTCATCGCGAACCTGTCACCCATGCACATCCGCTTGCCGGCGCCGAAGGGGATGAACGCGTTCTGCGGCGGCTGGACCCGTTCCGGCAGCCAACGGTCCGGGTCGAAGCGCTGCGGGTCGGGGTACAGGTCAGGATCCCGGTGCAGTGTGTAAGGGCTGAATATCAGGTCTGTGCCTGCGGGCAGGCTGAACTCGCCCAGCTGTACATCCGAGGTGGTCTGCCGGGTCACGAGCCAGGCGGGGGAGTACAGACGCAGCGTCTCCGTGACGAGGCGGCCGGTGAAGGCGAGTTGGGGTATGTGCTCGGCGGTGAGTTGAGCGCCGTCGAGCACGGAGTCGATCTCGCTGTGCAGTCGGTCCTCGAGGTCGGGGTTGCGGGCCAGTTCGTAGAACAGCCAGGCCATGACAACGGCGGTCGTCTCGGATCCCGCAGCCAGTAGCCCGGTGATCTCGGACAGGATGTCGTCGTCCTCCAGGGCCTCTCCGCTCTCGTCCGTGAGGTTCAGGAGCAGTGACACGACGTCGTCGTATGCGTCGGGTTGGTTCCTGTGTGCCGTGATGATGTCCTCGACCGTCCGGCGCAGAACGGCGCTGGCCTTCCTGACCCGGCGGTTACCGGGTGTAGGCAGGCGTTCCAGCACGCGCAGGGGAAGCAGGGCACGCCGGAGGGCGGCCATGAAGACCGTGTCGACGCTTCTGAGGATCGTGCCTGCCGCGTCGCGCGGCGGATGCGATGAGAACAGCGTCTCCGTGATCACTGACTGGGTGATCAGCTGCATCTCTGATTTGAGGTCCAATGCCTCGCCCTCGTGCCAGGGCGCGATGGTCTGCTCGATCGTCTTGCGCATCGCGTCGACATAGCCGCTGACCTGCTTGTGGTGCAAGGTGGGTTGCACGAGACGCCGGCGCTGCAGATGCCTGGCGCCTTCCGCGACGGGCAGAGCGTCCTTGCCGAACAGTTTCAGCTTCGCGAAGAGGAGGCCCTTGTTGAGGTGCTTCGTCAGGCGACCGGTGAGTATCTCGTGTATGAGGTCGGGGTCATTGACCACCATCAAGGACTTCGGGCCCACGGTGATACGCACGAGGGGCCCAAGAGGGCGCAGCCGTTGCAGGAACTCGAGCCGGGAGCTTCCGCCCACGAGGGACAGAGCGTTTCCGAGGAGCGGTAGCCCTCCGGGGGCTGTCGGAGGAAGCTGAATCTGAGTAGTCACGGTGTTCATTCCTGTCCACGCCGGGTTTGATGCAACCGCCGTGCCCCGGGCTCCTGTCAGTGCCGGGTGATAGGAAGCCGGGATGCCCCGGACACCTGCCTTCGAAGACTTGCTGGCCCTGGTCGAGGACCGCTCCGCTGCCCTGCGCGACAGCGTCACGGGCTCCCCTGATCTGGATGTCCGCGTCCCCGGCTGCCCCGACTGGTCGCTCCGCGACCTCGTCGAGCACCTGGCCGAGGTGCACCGGTTCTGGGCGGCGGCGGTCGCGGCCGGCCCGAGCGAGAAGCCCCCGACACTGTCACCGGCCGATGACATGTCGTCAGTTGGTCTACTGGCCCGATCGGCCACAGCCACCCAGGAGCTGATCGCCGCCCTGCGAGCCGCAGGTCCGGCGATGGGTTGCTGGACCTGGTGGGGCGACTCCGACGTGCCGATGACGAGCGGTGCCGTGGCTCGCCATCAGGTCCAGGAGACCGCTGTCCACGCCTTCGACGCCCAGCTGGCCACCGGCACTCCCCAGCCCGTCCCTGCGGTTGTCGCACTCGACGGCATTGCCGAGTTCATGGGCATCAGCCACGGCACCGCCGGCCCCTGGCCCCACGAGCCGGCCCGGATCGGCCTGCACACCTCCGAGGGCGAGTCGTGGCTGCTCGACCTGATGGCGCCGGGATCACACGTTCTCGGCGGTCAGCCCGAGAGGGCCGCAGACCTGCACGGATCGGCGAGCAACCTGCTGCTCACCCTGCATGGCCGCCTCCCCCTGGACAGCCTGCGAAGCCAGGGTGACCGCGCCACCCTGGAGAACCTTCTGAGCTGGCCCGACCTGAGCTGACCCCTCAGCCCGAGAAACCCCGGCGGCGCCTGCGCGGTGACCTGCGGCCCCACCAGCAAGATCTGGACCGCCACATGATCGGGGCCTTTCAGGTCTGCCAGAGGACTTCTCAGGGGACGGTCCGTCGTGCAACCGAGGAGGCGCGGGGCAGAGTTGGACGACGAGAAACCCCTGATCAGAGACTTTTCGTACGTCCCGTTCAGTTGGACGGAAGGGTGTTGCCGGACATCGACCGCCGTAGCTCAGCGGGAACCCCTGGGCTCAAGATTCGCCAAGGCCGCGGTCGTACCCCGGATTGCTCGATTCGGTGAGCGGTGGCTCGTCCTTCATATGAGCAGGCGCCAGGGCGCGAAGGGCGTGGTAGCCGACGACCACGATCAGCGTCCCCAGCGCGATGCCGCTGAGCTGGAAGTTGTCGGTGAGCGTCAGGCCGACGTTGCCGATTCCGATGATGAGCCCCGCGGCCACGGGCACGAGGTGGAGCGGGTTGGACAGGTCGACGCGGGAGCGGACCCAGATCTGGGCGCCCAGCAGGCCGATCATGCCGTAGAGGATGACGGTGATCCCGCCGAGGACCCCACCGGGGATGGCGGCCACGACGGCACCGAACTTGGGGCAGAGCCCGAACAGGATCGCGAAGCCGGCGGCGCACCAGTAGGCAGCGGTGGAGTAGACGCGGGTGGCGGCCATGACGCCGATGTTCTCGGCGTACGTAGTTGTGGCGGGGCCGCCGGCCGATGTCGACAGCACGGTGGCCGCGCCGTCGGCCATGATCGCCGTGCCGAGCTTGTCGTCCAGCGGGTCGCCTGTCATCTCGCCAACGGCCTTGACGTGTCCGGCGTTCTCGGCGATGAGCGCGATGACGACGGGCAGGGCGACGAGAACCGCAGAGAGGGAGAAGCTCGGGGCATGGAAGGTGGGAAAGCCGATCCAGTCGGCTTTGGCCACCCCCGAGAGGTCGAGGCGCCAATGGTCGACCGATTCGGCACCGCCCGCGGGGGAGTGGATCCTGCCGAAGACGCGGTCGAAGACCCAGGAGATCAGGTAGCCGAAGGCCAGGCCGAGGAAGATCGCGATACGGGACCAGAAGCCGCGCAGTACGACGAGGGCGAAGCCCGTGAAGAGCATGGTGAGCAGCGCGGTCCACTGGTCCTGGGGCCAGTAGGTGCCGGCGGTGACGGGAGCCAGGTTGAACCCGATGAGCATGACCACCGCGCCGGTGACCACCGGCGGCAGGACGGCGTGGATGATGCGGGCGCCCAGAGCGCGAACGACCGCCCCGCACAGAAAGAGGACCGCGCCGACGACGAGCAGTGCGCCGGTGAGGGTTGCCGCGTCGCCGCCTTGAGTCTTGATGACGGCGGCCACGCCGATGAACGACAGGCTGCTGCCGAGATAGCTGGGGATACGGCCACGGGTCATGAGCAGGAAAAGGATGGTGGCCACACCGGATGCCATGACGGCAAGGTTGGCGTCCAGACCCATCAGGACAGGGGCGACGAAGCAGGCTCCGATCATGGAGACCACATGCTGCGCACCGAGGCCGGCGGTGCGCCCCCAGGTGAGCCGCTCATCCGGTCGTACGACCTCGCCCGGTGCGAGGCTCTTGCCGTCGCCGTGCAGCTTCCAGCCGAAGCCCGCCATGGTCTTGCTCCTTGATGTGTTGCTCGGTTGGTCCTGAGGCATGGCCGGTGAGGCCGGGCAGCTTCGATCTTCGGCGGAACATACGGTTCAGACCCGTGACGACGGGGCCTGCCGTGGGGTGAACTCCCGCCTGGCGCACCCCTGTCCTGTGGGGCAGTGCCGGCCGTCCGTGATCATCATGGGTGCGACGGCGGCGCGACGAACGACGCACCGGACACGGCCACCACAGGCCGGGCGCCGGGTCCGAAGGCCCGGGGCAGGGAGAGCCGTTCGCCGGGGCGTACCACGGCCCCCGGTGCGGGGGTCTTCCCGTCGCCGTGCAAGGTCCGGCGCACGCCGAGGCCCATGGTCGCTCCCTGTCTGTGTGTGCGGTGTGTCCACCCGCGGAGAAGATCAGCGTCATGTTAGTGCCGCTGCGCCCCGGTCACCGCTGCCGGCCCGTCCCGGCACCCGGGCACCCCGACGGCCCGACGGGTCCCATCCGTGAATCGTGCGCAAGGCATTGTCAGCCCGAACAGTCACCCCTACGCTCGCACGATCCTGCTCATGAACAACGTTCATGTACCTGAAACTGAGGAGTGCTCGATGAACGGAAAATGCCGTCGACGCCTCGGTGTGCTGCTCGCCACCGTGACCGCACTGGGCGCCGCACTCGTACCCACCGCCTCACCGGCCGCAGCCACCGCGCAGGGTGATCGTCCGCATGCCGCGCCCCCCAGGACCGTGGTGATCGACGGTCAGCGCATGCAGCGGACCAAGGACCGGCTCGACCGGGGCGACCCGGCGCTCCGCAAGGCTGTCGAGAAGCTCACCGCGCAGGCGGACGGCTGGCTCGGCCAGGGCCCGTGGACGGTGGTCGACAAGCCGGAACCGGCGCCCGGCGGGGACGTGCACGACTACCTCAGCCAGGCGCCCTACTGGTGGCCGTCCCAGCCGCGTACCGAGGAGAATCCCTGGGGCTGCCCGTACGTCCAGCGCGACGGCGAGCGCAATCCCGAGGTCGACACCGGCACCGACCGCCCCGATGTCGGCAAGGTCTTCAACTCGGTCACCGCACTCAGCCTCGCCTGGTACTACACGGGCCGCGAGCAGTACGCCGAGCACGCCGGGGACATCCTGCGCACCTGGTTCCTCGATCCGTCGACCCGGATGAACCCGAACCTCGATCATGGTCAGTTCATCCCCTGCAAGTACGACGGCCGGGCTATCGGGATCATCGACTTCTCGCAGCAGTACACCAGTGTGCTCGACGCCATCGCCCTGCTCGACGCCGGCGCACCCGGCTGGTCCAGGGGTGACCGGGCCGGCATGCGGGCCTGGAACATCGATTTCCTGGACTGGTTGGTGAACTCGGAATTCGGGAAGCAGGAATCCGCAGCGAAGAACAATCACGGCACCTTCCAGGACATGCAGATCGCCGGACTGGCCCTTGCCACCGGCGACCGTGAGCTCGCCCGCAGAACCGTCCTGGACGCACGGGCCCTGCGGATCGACCCGCAGATCGGCGACGACGGCAGTCAGCCCCAGGAACTCGCACGCACCAGGAGCTGGCACTACTCGACCTTCGACCTGGTCGCCTACACCCGGCTCGCCGCCATCGGCAGACAGGTGGGGGTGGATCTGTGGGACTACGAAGGGCCGCAGGGGCAGAGCCTGTTCAAGGCCGTGCGCTATCTGCTGCCCGCAGCGACCGGGGCAACCCCGTGGCCGCACCCCGAGCTGGAGTTCTACCGGTTCGCGGCAAGTGACATCGTGCACGCGGCCGCCGACGCCGGCGACCGGCAGGCCCGGGCGGCGGTTCCCCGCCTCGAAACTCCCCCCGGCGGTGACCTGTGGGCCCTGCGCCCCGCCGCGGAACAGCTCGACTCGATCGCCGGCTGACCTGCGGCACACGGGTCCCGCGATGTCCGCGGGGCCCGTGCGCCGTCCGGTGTCACTTCCCGGCGGGGCTCCTGGACGGAGCGGTGGCGGGGGCCGCGTCGGGCGCGCCGCCCTCCGCCACCTTGCGATCGCCCGCCCTCAGCACCCCGGCGCCCAGCACCAGTCCGAACGCCAGCACCGTCACGAGGCCGAAGGACACCAGCAGTGAGGCCGCCTCCGCCAGGGAGCCGATCGCGGACGGGGCGATGAGGCCCGAGGTGTACGTGATGGTGGCGACGCCCGCGATGGCCCGGCTCGGGTTGTCCCCGCTGCGCCCGGCCGCGGCGAACGCCAGCGGTACGACGACCGCGACGCCCAGCCCCAGCAGGCCGAAGCCGCACAGCGCCAGCGCCGCGTTCGGCGCCAGGATCACGAGCAGCCCGCCGACCGTGGCCAGGACGCCGCCCACCCGTACGGTACGCACCGCGCCGAACCGGTCGACGACCCTGTCGCCGGCGATCCGGGCAATCGCCATCGTCAGGGCGAACGCCGTGGTCGACGCCGCGGCGAGCCCGGCGGAACTGCCCATGATGTCCTTGAGGTAGACCGCCGACCAGTCCATGCTCGCCCCCTCGGCGAACACGGCGCAGAAGCCCACCGCGCCGATGACCAGCGCGGACTTCGGCGGCAGAGTGAAGCGCGGCGGCGGCTCCTCGTCCGGTTCGCTGCGCAGGTCCAGCACGTTCCGGCACGCGATCAGGCCGAGCACGGTGAGCACGAGCGCGGCCAGGGTGTGATGGAGCCGGGCATCGGCGCCGATGTGCGCGGCGACGGTGCCGGCTGCGGAACCGGCCAGCGCGCCCACACTCCACATGCCATGCAGCCCGGACATGATCGACTTGTTGAGCCGGTTCTCCACCTCGACGCCGAGCGCGTTCATGGCGACGTCCGACATCCCGGCGGACGCCCCGTACATGAAGAGCGCCGCGCAGAGCGTGAACAGATTCGGTGCCAGGGCCGGGAGGACCAGCGCCAGCGTCCAGAGCACCAGCAGCCCGCGCAGGGCCGTCCGGGCGCCGAACCGGTGGCTGATCCGGCCGGCCAGCGGCATGGCCAGTGACGCGCCGATGGCCGGGAAGGCGAGGGCGAGGCCGAGCTGTCCCGCGCTCACCGCGGCATGGTCCTGGATCCAGGGGACCCGGGTCGCGAAGCTTCCGGTCACCGCTCCGTGCACGGCGAAGACCGCGGCGACCGCGTAGCGGGCCCGCCTCACCTGCTCCGTGCCGAAAACCGGGACCGTCGGGTCCGTCGTCATACGCCGTGTCCTCCCCTGGGAATCCTCGCCCGCCGGCGACTCCGGCGTCCGTCCGAGCGGTGCGGGCGTAAACTATCAGGAACCCTGCCTGATAAATAGTCCATCAAGGCGGACCTGCAGTGATCTGGAAGGATCCCCGTATGCCCGCATCCCCGAGCACAGCCCGGGCCATCAATGACCGGCTCGCCCTGCGGCTGCTCCAGCAGGACGGCCCGCTGACGGCCACTCAGCTCAAGACCCTGACCGGACTGTCCCGCCCCACGGTCGCCGACCTGGTCGAGCGGCTGCAGGACGCCGGTCTGGTCAGGGTCGTCGGCGAGAGCGGATCGGACCGCCGCGGTCCCAACGCCCGGCTGTACGGGATCGTCGCCGACCGCGCGCATCTGGCCGCTCTCGACGTACGCACCGACAGCGTCGCCGTGGTCGTAGCCGATCTCCTCGGTGTCACGCTCGCCGAAGCCACCCTCCCGATCGGCAGCGACACCGGCACCGAGCCCGCCGTGGAGCAGGCCGTCGCACTGCTGGAGCGCACCGCCCGCGCCGCGGGACCGGCTCCCCTGCACAGCGTCGGCATCGGCGCGCCCGGCCTCATCGATCCTGTCTCCGGCGAACTCCGTGACACGACAGGGCTCCCGGCCTGGCACCGTGGCCTGGTCAAGGTGCTCCAGCAGCGGCTGTCCGCGACGGTCCTCGTCGAGAACGAGACCAATCTGGCCGCCGTCGCCGAACACCGCATCGGTGCCGCACGCGACCGCGACACCTTCGTTCTGCTCTGGCTCGGCCAGGGCATCGGCGCCGCCGTCATGCTGGACGGGAAGCTGCGCCGCGGCGCCTCCGGCGGGGCGGGTGAAATCGGATTCCTGCCGGTACCGGGCACCAGCAGGGTGCCGTCGGCGCTCAACTGCGACGGCGGATTCCACTCACTGACCGGCTCGGTCGCCGTCTGCGAACTGGCGGCCGACCACGGCATCAAGGCGAGGGGATCCGCGGGCGGCGGGGAGCAGGAGCAGCACCCCGCCGCCGCGTTCGCCGTCCGCGCCGCGCTGGCCGCGGACGGCCCGGAGGGTGACGCGTTCCTGGACGCACTCGCCGACCGGATCGCGCTGGGTGCCGCCGCCGTCGTCTCGGTGCTCGACCCCGGCTGTCTCGTCCTGGCGGGCGAGGTCGGCCGCGCGGGCGGCGACGCGCTCGCCGCACGGGTCGAGGAGCGGCTCGCCCGCATGTCACCCCTGCCCACGGAGGTCAGGGCGGGGGCACTGGGCGGCAGTGCCGTACTGCGCGGCGCGCTGCTGGCCGCCCGAGAGGCCGCGCAGGACGTGCTGTTCGCTCCGGGTGGCCCCCGGTAGCTGTCTGTGAGCCACCACACAGGGCGCACCCGCATGGCCGAAGTCCAGCCGTGGCAGAATGTGTTCTGTACCAGTAGCAGCGCACTCCGGGGTCGGTGTAATTCCGAACCGGCGGTTATAGTCCGCGACCCGTCCGCATCCAGCGGCCGGTTGACCAGGTGGGATTCCTGGACCGACGGTTAAAGTCCGGATGGGAGGCAGTGCGCGGCGGGCCGTCACAGGTACGCCGCCGTCGGCGGATGCGTTCCGGGATCTTCCGGGACGAGAGCATCCGTGTCTTCGGTTCGGCGTTCCCCTGTTGCGTTCCGCTTCATCTGTCGTCATCGACAGGCCCCGGAGTCCGTGCCCGAAGAGGCAGGAGGACCCGGTGGCCACCGCAGCCGATATCACCGCCATGCGGCGAGCGATCACGCTCGCAGCCCGCGGACTCGGCTCCACCAGCCCCAACCCGGTTGTCGGGTGCGTGATTCTCGACGCCGCCGGACAGCCGGCCGGTGAGGGCTTCCACCGGCGCGCCGGTGGCCCGCACGCCGAGATCCATGCGCTTCGCGAGGCCGGTGAGAAGGCCCGGGGCGGCACCGCCTACGTCACCCTCGAACCCTGTAACCACACGGGACGCACCGGCCCCTGCGCGCAGGCGCTCGTGGCAGCCGGGGTCGAGCGGGTGGTGTACGCGGTCGGTGACCCGAATCCGCAGGCCACCGGAGGTGCCGACACCTTGCGCGCCGCCGGGATCCAGGTGGAGCAGGGTCTCCTCGCCGATGAGGCCGAGGCGGGCAACGCCGCTTGGCTGACCTCGGTGCGGTTCGGTCGCCCGTACGTCCTGTGGAAATACGCGGCGACCCTCGACGGCCGGATCGCCGCCGCGGACGCCACGAGCCGCTGGATCACCTCGGCCGAGTCCCGCGCCGACGTCCACCGGCTGCGTGCCGAGGCCGACGCCGTCGTGGTCGGTTCCGGCACCGCCCGCACCGACGACCCCCAGCTCGCGGTACGCGGCATCGAAGGCGCCGACCAGCCGCTCCGGGTCGTCGTCGACACGGGCGCCACCGCCGTACAGCCCGGCTCCCGGGTGCTCGACGGCACCGCGCCCACTCTGGTCGCGGTCGCCGGCGACGCCGACACCGCGCACCTCCCCGAAGATGCCGTGCTCCGGCTGCCACGCGCCGCCACCGGCCCCGGTCTGGACATCCCGTCCCTGCTCACGGCCTTGCACGGGCGCGGTATCCGCTCCGTACTCCTCGAAGGCGGACCGGTCCTGGCCGGCTCCTTCGTCGCCGCGGGAGCAGTCGACAAAGTCGTCGGCTATCTCGCTCCGGTCCTCCTCGGCGCGGGCCCGGCAGCCCTCGCCGACGCCGGAATCTCCACCATCTCCCAGGCGTTGCGCCTCGATGTGACCGAGACCGTCCGTATCGGCCCCGATCTGCGCATCACCGCCGTCCCCGTCCCTACTCGGAAGGGAAACTGAGTGTTCACCGGAATTGTCGAAGAACTGGGTGAGGTCACCGCCGTCGAGAAGCTCGACGACGCCTCCCGCTTCCGACTGCGCGGCCCCGTTGTCACCGAAGGCGCCAAGCACGGCGACTCCATCGCCGTCAACGGCGTCTGCCTCACCGTCGTGGACCTCGGCGAACACGAGTTCACCGCCGATGTGATGGCCGAGACGCTGAACCGCTCCAGCCTCGGAGCGCTCGAGACGGGCTCCCGGGTCAATCTGGAGCGCCCCATGGCCCTCGGCGGCCGGCTCGGCGGACACATCGTCCAGGGCCACGTCGACGGCACGGGCCGCATCATCGAGCGCACGATCTCCGAGAACTGGGAGATCGTGAAGATCTCCCTGCCCGCCGATCTCACCCGCTACGTGGTGGAGAAGGGCTCGATCACGGTCGACGGCGTGAGCCTGACCGTCGTCGACGCGGGCCCCGACTACTTCACCATCAGCCTCATCCCCACCACCCTCGCGCTGACCACGCTGGGCGTCAAAGAGCCGGGCGACCCGGTCAATCTCGAAGTGGACGTCATCGCGAAGTACGTCGAGCGGCTGCTCGGCGGGAGCGCCGCGCCGGAATCCGGGGAGCCGGTCGCATGAGCGCCCTGGACTGGCTGAACTCGGAGGCGTTCGCCGCCTTCGGCCAGCACATCATCTGGTCGGACCTGATCGGCAACACGATCGGTCTGATAGCCCTCGCCCTCGGGTGGCTCCGTTCGGTCTGGACCTGGCCCGCCCAACTGCTGTCCGGGGTCGTCCTGGTCGCCGCCAATGTCTCCGTGCAGCAGGCGGGGAGCGTCGGCAAGCAGCTGATCGTCATCGCCGTCGCCGTATGGGGCTGGCAGCAGTGGACCCGTGGCAGGCAGCAGGCCCAGGACGGCTCCATCGCCGTGCGCTTCGCCACCTGGCGCGAACGGGCGTACCTGGTGGGCGGCGCCGCAGTCGGCACCCTGGCGGTCGGCAGCCTGTTCACCGCCTTCCCCTCGCTCTCCTGGAGCCCGTGGGCGGACGCGTACATCTTCGCCGGCACGCTCGTCGCGATGCTGGCCCAGGCCCGCGGCATGGTCGAGTTCTGGTTCGCGTGGCTGCTCGTCGACCTCGTCGGCGTACCGCTCAACTTCCACAGCGGACTCGCCTTCTCCGGTCTCATCTACGTCGTCTACGGCGCCCTCGTCCTGTGGGGCATGCGCGACTGGTGGCTGCGTACGCGGACACCCGCTCTGGAAGGAGCCACGGCATGACTGCCCAGCCCACCTGGCTGCACGACCGTACGGCCGAGGACCTGTCCCTCGACCCCGTGGAACAGGCGATCCGCGACATCGCCGCCGGCCGGCCCGTCGTGGTCGTCGACGACGAGGACCGGGAGAACGAGGGCGACCTCGTCATCGCCGCGGAGAAGGCGACCCCCGAGATCGTCGCGTTCATGATGAGCGAGTGCCGCGGGCTGATCTGCGCCCCCATGGAGAACGACGAGCTGGAACGGCTCGAACTCCCGCAGATGGTCGACAACAACACCGAGTCGATGAAGACGGCCTTCACCGTCTCCGTCGACGCCTCCGCCGCTCACGGTGTGACCACCGGGATCTCCGCCGCCGACCGCGCCACCACGCTGCGGATGCTGGCGGGCGGCCGGGCGGGCCCCGGCGACTTCGTCCGGCCCGGCCACATCTTCCCGCTGCGCGCCCGCTCCGGCGGTGTCCTCGTCCGCAACGGCCACACCGAGGCCGCCGTGGACCTCGCCCGGCTCGCCGGGCTGCGCCCCGCAGGCGCCATCGTCGAGATCGCGGGCGAGGACGGAGTGATGCTCCGGCTGCCCGAGCTCGTCCCGTTCGCCCGCAAGCACGGACTGACGATCATCTCCATCGAGGACCTGATCGCCTACCGGCGCAGCTCGGAGCCGACCGTCCGCCGCGAGGCCGAGGTACGGCTGCCGACCACGTTCGGTGCGTTCACCGCGTACGGCTACCGCTCCACCGTCGACGGCGTCGAGCACGTCGCACTGGTCCACGGGGACATCGGTGACGGCCAGGACGTCCTCGTCCGCGTCCACTCCGAGTGCCTGACGGGGGACATCTTCCAGTCCCAGCGCTGCGACTGCGGCCCCCAGCTGCACGCCTCGATGGAACGCATCACGGCCGAGGGCCGCGGCGTCGTCGTCTATCTGCGCGGTCACGAGGGCCGTGGCATCGGACTGCTGTCCAAGCTGCGCGCGTACGAACTCCAGGAGCGGGGCGTCGACACCCTCGATGCCAACCTCGAGCTCGGCCTGCCGGCCGACGCCAGGGACTACGCGGCGGGCGCCCAGATCCTCGAGGACCTCGGTGTCCGCACGCTCCGGCTGATGACCAACAACCCCGACAAGACCGCTGCGCTCGTACGGCACGGGCTCGGGATCACCGGGCGCGAACCCATGCCCGTCCAGGCAGGCGAACACAATCTGCGGTACCTGCGCACCAAGCGGGACCGCATGGGGCACGACCTTCCCTGGCTCGACGCCACCACCGCGTCGACCTGCGGAAACCAGTAAGCACAGACGAGCAGTAGGAGAGACATGAGCGGCAAGGGCGCACCCGAACTGTCCGTACGCAACTGCGGTGACCTGCGGGTGGCAGTGATCGCTGCCCAGTGGCACGAGAAGGTCATGGACGGACTCGTCGACGGGGCCCTGCGCGCCCTGCACGACCTGGGCATCGACGAACCGACCCTGCTCAGGGTCCCCGGAAGCTTCGAGCTCCCGGTGGTCGCCAAGGTCCTCGCGGGACGCGGCTACGACGCGATCGTCGCTCTCGGAGTGATCATCCGCGGCGGCACCCCCCACTTCGAGTACGTGTCCCAGGGCGTCACCAACGGCCTCACCCAGGTCACCGTCGACACCGGAGTGCCCGTCGGCTTCGGCGTCCTCACCTGCGACACCGAGGAACAGGCGCTGGACCGGGCCGGACTCGAGGGTTCCAACGAGGACAAGGGGCACGAAGCGGTCACCGCCGCCGTCGCCACCGCGGCCACGCTGCGGACCGTCAGCGAACCCTGGCGCTGAGAGAGGGTCCGGGACCCCGTATTCTAAGGACCATCATGGCGAACAAAACCTTCGAAGAGCTCTTCGCCGAGCTGCAGCTCAAGGCCGCCAACGGCGACCCCTCCACCTCCCGCACCGCCGAACTGGTGGACAAGGGTGTGCATGCCATCGGCAAGAAGGTCGTCGAGGAGGCCGCCGAGGTCTGGATGGCCGCCGAATACGAGGGCAAGGAAGCCGCCGCCGAGGAGATCTCGCAGCTGCTGTACCACGTCCAGGTGATGATGGTCGCCCGCGGAATCTCCCTCGACGACGTCTACGCCCACCTCTGAGCACACCGCCGCACGTTCCCGGAACTCCCTCCGCACAAAGGAAACCTGACCTCATGCTGCGCATCGCCGTCCCCAACAAGGGTGCAATCTCCGGGCCTGCGATGGCGATGCTCCATGAGGCGGGTTACCAGCAGCGCAAGGAGTCGAAGGAGCTCGTCCTCGTCGACCCCACGAACGAGGTCGAGTTCTTCTACCTGAGGCCGCGCGACATCGCGATCTACGTCAGCTCCGGCCGCCTGGACATCGGGATCACCGGCCGCGACCTGCTGCTGGACTCCGGTGCCGAGGCCGAGGAGATCCTCCAGCTCGGCTTCGCCCGCTCCACCTTCCGCTACGCCACCAAGCCCGGCACGGCCACCGGCCCGCAGGACTTCGAGGGCATGACGATCGCCACCTCCTACGAGGGCATCGTCGCCAAGCACCTCGCCGAAGAGGGCGTCAAGGCCTCGGTCGTGCACCTCGACGGCGCGGTCGAGACCGCCATCGAGCTCGGTGTCGCCCAGATCATCGCCGATGTGGTGGAGACCGGCACCAGCCTGCGCAACGCCGGACTCGAAGTCATCGGCGAGCCGATCATGTCGTCGGAAGCGGTCGTGATCCGCCGCAAGGGCGCCCCCGGCGACGAGCCCAAGGTGGAGCAGTTCCTGCGCCGCCTGCAGGGCGTCCTGGTCGCCCGCAGCTACGTGATGATGGACTACGACTGCCGCGTCGAGCACCTGGAGCGCGCCGTGGCCCTCACCCCGGGACTCGAGTCGCCGACCATCTCCCCGCTGCACCACGAGGGCTGGGTGGCCGTCCGCTCCATGGTCGCCGCCAAGGAGGCCCAGCGGATCATGGACGACCTGTACGAGCTCGGAGCCCGCGCCATCCTCACGACGGCCATCCACGCCTGCCGCCTCTGACGGCCCGGACCAGCGCACACCGAAGGACGACAGCCTCATGTCCGCCCCCGCGTCCCGGCCCGAACTCCCCGCTCTCCCGGTCACCTTCAGGCCCACCCTCACCCGGGTGGTCCTGCTGACCGTGGGGGTGGCGATGTTCGTCGTCATCACCGTCGTCGCCCTGATCCTTGAACACCTGAGCCCCGCGGAGCGAACCAGCTTCGTCTTCGTCGCCCTGCTCTTCCTCGGTGTCCTGGCCCTGCTCAGCAGGCCGAGGATCGTCGCCGACGAGGCCGGGATCAGGGTGGTCAACATCACCCGGACCCGCCGGATGGCCTGGGCGGAGGTCCTGCGCGTCAATCTGCGGGCAGGCGACCCCTGGGTCTTTCTCGATCTCAGCGACGGAACCAGCATGCCCGCCCTCGGTATCCAGCCCGGAATCGCCAGGGAACGGGCCATTCGTGACGCACGGACACTCCGCGCGCTCGTGGAATTCCACGGCACCGGAACGGACGACGCCACGGAGAACGTCTGAGCCACCTGCCCCGAAGCGCCGCATCTTGATTACTCTGGAGACCGGCGGCGCCCTGTGCGCCCCGCCCCGCACCAGAGGCCCACAGGCCTGCGGGGCATTCCTGCGACCCAAGGAGTGACTCCCTCCAGCAATGGACGGATCGTCCGGTAGTACCTGCGCCGCCCTCTCCCCGGAGGCGGCGGCATGACCACCCCCCTGCTGCTTCTCAGCGCGGCATTCCTTCTCATCCTCGCCAACGGATTCTTCGTGGCAGCCGAATTCGGGCTCGTCACGGTGGACCGGCCGGACGCCGAACGCGCCGCCGCCGAAGGCGACCGCCGGGCCCGCACCGTCGTCTCGGCCCTGCGTGAACTCTCCTTCCAGCTCTCCGGCACCCAGCTCGGCATCACCATCACCTCGCTGGTCGTCGGCATGCTTGCCGAACCCGCACTCGCCCAGCTGCTCGCCGGGCCGCTCACCGTCACCGGACTGCCCGCAGGGGCTGTTCCCGGGGTGAGCGTCGTGATCGGCATGCTGCTCGCCTCCGCCGTCCAGATGGTCATCGGTGAGCTCGTACCGAAGAACTGGGCGGTCTCCCGGCCGCTCCAGGTCGCCCGGTTCGTCGCCGGTCCCCAGCACCGGTTCGCCACCCTCCTGCGGCCGGTGATCACCGCGCTGAACACCGTGGCCAACCGGCTGGTGCGGCTGTTCGGAGTCGAGCCCACCGACGAACTGGCCTCCGCGCGCACCCCGGGCGAACTGGTCTCGCTCGCCCGTCACTCGGCCGAGGCCGGCACCCTGGAGCAGGACACCGCCGATCTCTTCGTACGGACCCTGTCGCTCGCCGGCCTCACCGCGCAGCACGTCATGACCCCGCGGGTGAAGGTCAGCGCCCTGCAGTCGTCGGCGACCGCCGCGGACGTCCTCAACCTCACCCGGGCCACCGGGCTCTCCCGCTTTCCCGTCTACCGGGAACGCATCGACGAAGTCGTAGGCATGGTGCACCTCAAGGACGCCCTCGCCGTCCCCGCCCAGGACCGGCTCCGGACCCCGGCGGGCCGGATCGCCGTACCGCCGCTTCTGGTACCGGAGACGCTGCCCGTCGAACAGCTGCTCCGGCAGCTGCGCAACGAGCAGCCGATCGCCGTAGTGGTGGACGAGTACGGCGGCACCGCCGGTGTCGTCACCCTCGAGGACATCATCGAGGAACTCGTCGGTGAAGTGAGGGACGAGCACGACGCGGAAGGCGCCGACCGCCCCGAGCTGACGTCCGTCGTCGCCGAGGACGGACGTCCCGGCTGGGACGTGGAAGGCAGCTGCCGTGTGCTGACTCTGCGGCGGATAGGCCTCGACGTGCCCGAAGGGCCGTACGAGACCGTGGCAGGGCTGGTCGCCGACCTGCTGGGACGCATCCCTGCTCCCGGTGACCGGGCAGAGCTGCCCGACTGGCGGATCTCCGTCCGCCAGGTGGGCCACTACCGTGCCGAGCAGGTCCGCTTCGTGCGGCTGACGGGCGCGGGGGAGCCGACGGCGCAGGAGCCCGTTCGCGGGCTGCTGGAGGCTGTGCGATGAGTCTCGTCCAGTTGCTCTTCGCCGGACTCCTGGTGCTGGCGAACGGCTTCTTCGTCGGTGCCGAGTTCGCTCTGGTGTCCGTACGCCGCAGCCAGATCGAACCCCTGGCCGCCAACGGGTCGCACAGGGCGGGACAGGTGCTGTACGGCCTGGAGAACCTGCCGCAGATGATGGCCGCCGCGCAGTTCGGCATCACGGTCTGCTCGCTCACCCTCGGCGCCGTGGCCGAGCCGACCGTCGCCCACCTCCTGGAGCCGGTCTTCCACGCGGCGCAGGTACCCGAGGGGCTCATCCATCCGCTCGGCTACGCACTGGCCCTCGTCTCCGTGATCTTCCTCCATCTCGTCATCGGTGAAATGGTCCCGAAGAACCTGGCGATGGCCGCTCCCGAGAAGACAGCGATGTGGCTCAGTCCCGGCCTGGTCGGCTTCGCCCGGCTCTGCCGGCCGGTCACCTCGGCGCTCGGGGCCTGTGCCCGGCTCGTCCTGCGGCTCTTCAAGGTCGAGCCGAAGGACGAGGTCGAGGCCGTCTTCACCAGCGAACAGCTCAACCGCCTGGTGGAGGACTCCGGACAGGCCGGACTGCTGGAACCCGAGGCGCAGGAACGGCTCGAGGACGCACTGGAGCTGGGCAGCAGGCCCGTCACCGATGTGTTGCTCGACCGGGCGTCCCTGGTGACGGTGGACCCGTCCGTCACCCCGCGCCAGGTCGAGGAGCTGACCGTACGGACCGGCTTCTCGCGCTTTCCGGTCTGCGCGGAGGGCGGCGGCCCCTTCATGGGTTATCTGCACGTCAAGGACGTCCTTGAGCTGGAGGACGGCGAACGGGCCGTTCCGCAGCAGATCTGGCGCCCGATGGCGACCGTGCGGGCGGAACTCCCGCTGGACGACGCCCTGACCGTGATGCGCCGGGCGGCGACCCATCTGGCGCAGGTCGCCGACGCCTCGGGCAAGGTACTCGGCCTGGTCGCCATGGAGGACGTCCTGGAAACGCTCGTGGGTGAGGTCCGCGACCCGGCGCACCGCGTCTCGGTACCCCGCCGCACGGTGAAGGTGCCGACGGAGCACAAGGCCATGGCACCCACGGGCTGACGGCTGACTCACCACCGGACGGAATCGACTCGGCGCCGGGCGGGCACACTCCGCCCGGCGGCTGAGGGCGGAGGGACGCCTGCGCGTTCCGGTCAGCCGCTCGCAGCGCCCCGGCCGGCCCCGGCGCCCGCCCCTCACAGCGCCCCGGGCTCCGGCTTCCCTCGGTCCACCGGTCCTCGCCCGGACAGCACTTCGCCGTACGCCTGCATCAGATCCGGCAGCCGAAGCGTGGCCAGATCGTCCCGGGTCGGTGCGACCGCATAGCCGGAGAGCCGCAGATCGCGGTAGGCGCAGCTCTTCTCGTACAGCGTGCGAAGGAAACGGCCGTTGCCCAGCTCGTCGATCCAGCCCTGGTCGACCACGTGCCCGCTGATGCTGCGCAGCTCGTCCAGCGACTCCTCGTCCCACACGTCGTCGTTCTCGGCGGCCAGCACCCCGCCGATCGCGGTGAGTTCGAGAGGGCGGTAGCTGGGGAAGTCGACCCGGGTCGTGAAGCGTGAGGAAAGACCCGGATTGGTGGAGAGCAACCGGTCCATGCCCTCCGGATAGCCCGCGAGTATGACGACGAGATGGTCCCTGTTGTCCTCGGCCCGCTTGAGGAGGACCTGCAGGGCCTCGTCCCCGTACGCATCGCCCTTGCTGTAACCGGAGTTGGAGAGGCTGTACGCCTCATCGACGAAGAGGACCCCGCCGAGCGCCGAATCGATCAGCTCATTCGCCTTCACGGCCGTCTGGCCGAGGAACTCGCCGACGAGATCGGACCGCTGGGCCTCCACCAGATGGTCACCGCCGAGGAGCCCGAGTGCGTAGAACACCCGGCCGAGAATGCGGGCGACGGTGGTCTTGCCCGTCCCGGACGGGCCGGAGAAGACGAAGTGACGCTTCGGCGGCTGCACCGGAAGACCCTGCTCGGCGCGCAGCCGGGCCATGTTCAGCTGCGCGGACAGAGCTTTGACCTGGCGCTTCACGGGTTCGAGTCCCACCATGCGCTCCAGCTCCGCCAGGGCCTCGGCGAGCAGCGCCGGATCGCTCGGCCCCGAAGGGAAGGCGGCGGGCACCGGCCGGCCGGCCGCCGACTTCTCCCTCACCCCGGCGTCCCGTGGCGCGGCACCGGTTCCCGGCAGGTCCTGCGGGTCCCCGCCGAGCCAGGGTTCGCGCCCGTCCACCAGATCGGTGCCCAGCAACGAGTCCCCGTCCGCCTGGGCCTCCGTGCCCGTTCCGTCCGGGCCGAATCCGGCCAGTGACACCGCGGCCAGGTCGACCGCCTCGTCGTATCCGTCTCCCTCGGAGATCGCCGCGAGCCGGGCCGAGGTGTCCATGAAAGCCGGGTCGACGCGATGCACCGCCCGGTACAGCGGCAACGCCGCCGCGCTGCGCCCGGTGCCCTCGTGGGCCCGGGCCAGCCAGTAGCGCAGCTCCTTACGCTGCGGCTGCTCGCTGCGGCAGCGCATCAGGGCGGCTGACAGCAGAGGCTCCGCGTGCCCGTACATCTCCAGACGCACCCGTGCCATGCCGCCGAAGAGCCCGGCCTCGATGCCGAGCAGCGGATCGTCGACCAGCTGCTCCGTGGTGCGTACGAGCTGTTCCCAGTCCTTGACCAGGTAGGCGCGGCACGCATGGAGGAACCGCACATGCGCATCCGTGTCGATCGGGGGAAGGCCCGCCAGCGCCCGGTCCAGCTCGGGTACGTGACGGCCGTCCAGCCAGTGCGAGGCGTGCGCGAGAAGCAGGTCGCGCGGGCTCTCCAGCACCGGTTGCACCCACCAGCCCAGCCAGTACCAGGAGTTGAGCGTGCGACGATGACGCGCCCGTTGCTCACCGAACCGGTCTCGATGGCGGTACATGCGTAAGAGCGCCGTGGTCGTGTCGATCCGCAGCGCATGGAGGCCGAGCCAGCCGTCCGCCATACCGGGATCGAAGCGCACCGCGGCTCTGAACTCCTCTTCGGCCTGCGGGTACGCGCCCATGGTGTAGGCGTCCACGCCGCGCAGCCAGGCCAGGTCGGCGGGGGCCTGTGCGCCCTGCGTGCCGATGTCCATCAGGTCCCCCACAAACCGTGCCCCCAGAATGTCCCGCCCGCACAGCATGCCCATCCAAGCGCGCCGAATCACTGTGTCGGGGACGGGAATTGACCGCACCGAGATGCATCGTACCTGCACAGGGAGTGAGCGGTTAAGGGCGTTACCGGCGCATCGGGATCGTGACCGAGCGTGAGCACATGCATCACGGGGCAGCGGGACATGGGTGCCCGGGGGCAGAACGAAGCCCCCGATCACGGGGGAACAACCGGGGGCTCCGCGTCTGTGAGGGCTCCGAAAAGCCGCACATTGAGAACGTAAGACCTGTACGGCCCCCCGGTCAAGCCGAGTTGAGGCACTCCCGGGCGATCTCCGACCGCTCGGTATGGTGACCCTCAACCTTCACCGTGTGTGATGATGCGACTCGTTCCTGCTGTCCCGTGAGGCGCTTCCAGCCACGCGTATCCCTTGGGCAACTGCCGTATCAGGGCATCCGCGAAGGGGTACGAGGGATCGTCGGCGAAATGCTCGAGTTCCGCGACGGTCCAGCCGTCCCAGAACTCCGAAAGTGCGGGGCCGTCACGGCGGCGGCCCCGCTCCCAGGACCCGCTGCTGTCCCCTTCGAGCCACAGCAGCCCCGCAAGGAACGGACGCAGCGCACGCCGGCCCGCGCCCACCCCCTCGATCAGCATCACGGGCGCAGGCGCCAGCGTCCGTGGCGGCCCGAAGCGCCGACCTGTCCAGTCGTACGGGGCGTAGTGCGCCGGTTCTCCGCGCGAGAGGGGGCCCAGGACCTGTGTGCGCAGCCGGTCGGTCCAGGCGAAGAGTTCGTCGTGGGAGGCGAGGTCGTCCAGATGCAGCACGGGGGCGTCGTCGAGTGCGGCGGCCAGCCGGCCCGCGAAGGTGGTCTTGCCCGAGCCCGCGTGGCCGTCGACCGCGATCAGCCGCACCGGCCCGCAGGACGGGGCCAGGGAGCGCAGGCGGCGGGCACGGTCCACCAGGTCGTTCATGTCTCCAGCCTAAGGGCTCGCGAACAGGCCGGAGTGGTCGCAGGTCACGCCAGTGGACCAGACCAATATTGATCACGCGACGCGGGAAGAATCGCTGGCCGGATATGGTCCCCACCCGCGATAGTTGGCGCACGATTGCCATCGCAGCCCCATATCCGCCCACGACCGGGGGTTTCGCCCATGATCAGACCTACTTCACGCAGAACCGTGCTGACCGCCGCGCTCGCGGCCGGTGCAGGTGCGGTGGCCGCCGCCCACCCCGCGACAGCCGTTACTGCCCGCACCTCTCCCGCCCCGGCGGCCGCCTCGCTCGTCGGCAACCGCTTCTGGAGCACGTACACCGACTGGCGCTGCGGCTCCTCCGCCGGGACGCGCGCCGTCGCCGGCCGCAGGCCGGGCCTGGTGATCTCGGCCCCCGCCGGGACCACCGACTACACCGACCCGCACACCGGTACGACCACCACCTGGGAGTACGCGACCTGGACCTCACCCGTCCACCGCTCCACGGTGCCGGCCACCGAGGTGATCGCCTCCTGGAACGCCCGCACCCCGGCCGGTACATGGATCCAGATCGAGCTGCGCGGCCGGTACTCCGACGGGACCGACACCCCCTGGTACGTGATGGGCCGCTGGGCCTCGGGCGACGCCGACATCCGCCGGACCTCCGTCGACGACCAGACCGACGGCAAGAGCACGGTCTGGACCGACACCTTCTCGGTGGACGATGCCGCGAGCGGTCTGCGGCTGGTCTCCTACCGGCTGCGGCTCACCCTGCACCGGACCCCGGGCAGCCGTCTCACGCCCACGGTCCACCGCGTCGGCGCGATGGCCTCGGACGTCCCGGACCGCTTCACCGTCCCGGCTGTCGCGCCGGGGCTCGTCCGCGAGCTGTCCGTGCCCCGCTACTCGCAGAACGTCCACGTCGGGCAGTACCCCGAGTACGACAACGGCGGCGAGGCCTGGTGCAGCCCCACCTCCTCGCAGATGATCATCGAGTACTGGGGGCGCAAGCCCACTGCCGAGGACCTGGCCTGGGTCAAGCCGGACATCGCCGACCCCCAGGTCTGCCACGCGGCCCGCTACACCTTCGACTACCAGTACGACGGCTGCGGCAACTGGCCTTTCAACGCCGCCTACGCGGCCACGTACAAGGACATGAACGCGGTCGTCACCCGGCTCGGCTCGCTGGAGGAACTGGAGAAGCTGGTCGGTGCGGGTATCCCGGTCATAACGTCCCAGTCGTTCCTCAAGGAGGAGCTGACGGGGGCGGGCTACGGGACCTCTGGCCATCTGATGACGGTCATCGGCTTCACGGCCGACGGCGATGTGATCGCCAACGACCCCGCCTCGCCGGACAACGGAGCCGTTCGGCGCGTCTACCGTCGGCGCGAGTGGGAGAACATCTGGCTGCGCACCAAGCGCTACGACGCGACGGGCAAGGTCAGAGGCGGTACGGGAGGCGTCTGCTACGTCTACTGGCCGGCTGATCCGACATCGAGTCAGCGACGGGTTCTGAGGTCGCTCGGTCTGGCCTGAGCGTGTGAGGCCCTACGGCCGCCTCGACGCCCTGACGGCAGCGCTCCCGGCCGTCCGGAGTCGAGGCGGCTGTACTTGTTTACCGTGACCTTGATCGAGCGATGCCCGAGCCGGCGGGACACCTGCACCCGGACTCCTGCGCCGGTGACAGGCGCTGATCCGCTGTCGGGTGAGGGCGCCGGTTCCACCGAAGGTGCTCTCCCTGGGGGTACTGCAGCTGATTCATGGCCGGCATGCGAGATGCGGCTTGCTTCGGCACGCAGTTCGTCAGATCGGTGCCCGGCACCCCGCTGCCGATCGTCCACGTACATCATCCGCGGTGACCAGCAGGCCAGTGCGCTTCTCGGAATCGCTTCACCACCGCGCAGAAGGCCACGGCCTCCGTTCGCGCAGCCGCTTGACCGTCCACGTCGCGTAGGTGACTCCTCCCCCAGCTGAAGCCGGGGGAGCCACGACCGGACGGGTCGCCCACGGCCGAACCGGCTCGCCCGCTCAGGTGATTACCCGGTCGGACACACCCGCTGTTCGGGGCCAGGCCTACCCGTCCACGCGACGCCCTTCCCACCGGGGGGTATCTCATGGCTACAGGCTGCCCCGCACCCGAGGAGGCTCGGGCAGATATGTCGGACCCCGTGCGCATCGACGTACACCAGCACCTGATCCCACCGACTCTCAGCCGTGCGATGGCCGAGCGTGCCGCGGCCCTCGGGTGGCCCGCTCCCGCGTGGGACGTGCAGAGCGCAATCGCGGTGATGGACCGCAGGTCGATCGCCACTGGCATCCTGTCGTTTCCTGCGCCGGTCGCGGCCCCCGACGACCACGCCGGAGCACGCACCGGTGCCCGGAGCGTGAACGAGTACACCGCCGAAGTCGTCAAGGACCGACCCGATCGCTTCGGTCACTTCGCCGTCCTCCCTCTGCCCGACGTGGACGCCGCGCTCGCCGAGGCTGCCCATGCACTGGACGAGCTGAACGCCGACGGACTGATCGTCCTGTCCAACATTTTCCCTACGACACTGCCCGCACTGCCCTCCACATGGCTCTGAACGGTGTGCCAAGGCGCTACCCCCGGATCAAGATGGTTCTCCCCCACGCCGGCGGCCTCCTGCCGTATGCGGCCGACCGCTTCGCAGTCGCCGCCCGCCTCCACCCCGACTTCACCCCCGAGGGACTGCTGAGCGACCTTCGCCGCTTCTACTTCGACACCGCCATCTCCGGCGGCCCGGCCGCCCTGCCCTCACTGCTCGCTTTCGCCGCACCCGGACACGTCCTGTACGGCAGCGACTTCCCCATGCTTCCCGAGGAGTGGGCCACCGGCTTCGACAACGGGCTGGACGAGTACCCGCACTGGGAACCCGAGCAGCTCCACGCCGTCAACCGTGGCAATGCCGAACTCCTCATCCCTCGGCTTGCCCGGTCCTGACATTGCGGAGCGGTCGAGCGACTCCGGCGTGTCTGTCAGGCTGCGCGAGGCCCCGCACCGTTCAATGAGCAGGCCGCCTCCAGAAACGCGAACGACGCTTCACCGTGGGACGGGACGGAGCCCTGCTGTGCGCAGTGACATGTTCGAGGCCGACGGAGCGCGCCTCCACCACGAAGTGCGCGGCAGCGGGCCCGCGCTGCTGATGATCAGCGGGGCCGGAGGGGACGCCGGATATTTCTCGGGTGTCGCCGAGGAGCTGGCCGACGCCTTCACCGTGATCACCTACGACCGACGAGGCAATTCCCGCAGCACCGGCCGCTCCGCCGAACTGATGGACCTGGCTCAGCAGGCGGCCGACGCCCGCCGGCTGATCGAGTCGGTGGCGCGCGGACATGCTCTCGTGTTCGGCAACAGTGGAGGCGCGATCATCGGCCTCACTCTGGCCGCGCTGCACCCCCAGGTGCTCACCGGTCTGATCGCGCACGAGCCGCCGGCCGTGAACGTCCTGCCCGACGGTGACCCCGACCGCAGCTTCTTCGACGACATGGCTGCGCTGTACGCCGAGGACGGAGCCCCGGCAGCGGGACGCCGGTTTGCGGAAACGACGCGCGGCGAGGGGACGTACCGCTGGCCCGACGACCTCTGGAAGCGGTTCCTGGGGAACCAGGACCATCTGTTCGGCACGGAGTGGCCCGGCTTCGCCGGCTTCCGTCCCGACGAGGCCGCGCTGAAGGCCGCGCCCTTTCCGGTGGTGCTTGGCTCAGGATCCTCCGACCGGGGTGCGTATTACGCGCGCCCCTCCCTCGAGATCGCCCGAAGGATCGGTGTGCCGTGGGTGGAGTTCCCCGGAATCCACATGGAGTTCCTGCGCCGTCCGGCGATCTTCGCGGCGGCCCTGCGGGCGCTGGCGACACAGATGCTGAGCCGTGAGGGCCGGGTGCCCGCTGAATGGGCGGGCGAGCACACGCCGGGAGCTGAACACGCCTACGGGAACTCGGACCGCCCTGCGAGCTGAGCCCGTCAGGCACCGGGTCGCTTCCCGCCACGGATGGATGAGCCGGAGTTCCGGGTCACGGGTTCCAGGCCGGCGTAGGTGTCCCGCGGAAGTGAAGCCGCTGCCGTCACCGAAGCCGACGAGGATGCGGGCCGTGGTCCTGATCCCGATGCCGGGCATCGGGATCAGGACCTGGGAGACAAGGGGGCCTCCAGGAGCTCCTCGATCCGGGCGGCGAGGAGTTTGCGCTCGTGGACGGACACGCGGCTCGTCGAGGTCACGGTGGACCGCCAGGCCGGCAACACCGACCCGCTCGCCGTCCTGCGGGAGCGTGTCGGCGGAAACCGGCCCGGGGGCAGAGCCCAGGGTCAGAGCCTGAGGTCGAGCTCCGGTGCCAGCAGTTCGGCAATCGTCTGCCGGCGGCGGATCAGCCTGGTCTCGTCGCCGTCGACCAGGACCTCGGGGATGAGCGGCCGGGAGTTGTAGTTCGACGACATGCTCGCGCCGTACGCGCCGGTGTCGTGGAACACCACCAGGTCGCCGACCTCGGTGCGGGGCAGCGGCACGGCCTCCACGTCGCCGCCCTCGACCTGGGTGAAGACGTCCCCCGACTCGCAGAGAGGACCGGCCAGGACCGTGTCGCGGGTGTCCTCTCCGGAGAGGAAGCCGTCGGCACCGAGGACCGAGACGCGGTGGTTGCTGCCGTACATCGCGGGCCGCATCAGGTCGTTGAAACCGGCGTCGACCAGGACGAAGTAGTTGCTGCCGACGGGCTTCTGGGCGCGCACCTCCGCGGCCAGGACACCCGAGCCCGCCACCAGGAAGCGCCCGGGCTCGATCTCCAGACGGACCGGGTGGCCGAGCTCGGAGACGAGCTCCTGGCGGGCCGCGTCCCAGAGCTCGAAGTAGCGGTCGGTATCGATCTCCGGGTCACCCGGCGCGTACGGCACGGAGAGGCCACCGCCGGCCGAGATGGCCCGGATGTCCCGCCCGGCCATCCTGACCTGCTTGACCATGGTCTCGCAGACCGACTCCAGATGGCTGTAGTCCACCCCGGAGCCGATGTGCATGTGCAGGCCGACGAGGTCGAGCCCGTGCCGGTCGACCAGCGCGAGGCTCTCCTCCAGGTGCTCGTGCCAGATGCCGTGCTTGCTGTGCTCGCCACCGGTGTTGGTCTTGCGGCTGTGCCCGTGGCCGAAGCCCGGGTTGACCCGGATCCATACCGGGTGGCCGGGGGAGACGGCGCCCACCTGGTCGAGCATCTGCGGGGAGCCGGCGTTGACGGGGATTCCCAGCTCGACGACCCGGCGCAGCGTGGAGCGGTTCAGCAGGTCGGCGGTGAAGACGATCGGCTCGTCGGCCCCCTCGACCCGGTAGCCGGCCGCGAGGGCACGCTCGATCTCGCCCTCCGACACGGCGTCGACGAGCACGCCCTCCTCGCGCATCAGACGCAGGATGTGCAGGTTCGAGCAGGCCTTCTGGGCGAAGCGGATGACGTCGAAGCGGCGCAGCCGGTCGATCTGCGCGCGGATCGTCCCGGCGTCGTACGCCCACAGCGGAGTGCCGTACTCCGCGGCCGCTCCCGCGAGCCGGGGCCCGTCGAGGGAGCCGCGAAGACCGGGCAGCTCCCCCGAACGGGACGAAGCTGTGGAGGAAGATGCGGATACGGAGGTCATGGTCAGTCCTTCTCGCCAATCATCAGGGCAATTCCGAGATCCTCTTCCAAACGGCGCAAGATCTGCTCGGCCGTCCGTACCACGGACGGATGGTCCGGGCCGCGCAGCATGAAACGGGCCACGATCTGTCCCGCGGAGACCGGCCGGCCCGGTCCGGTGCTGTAGCTGTCGAAGCCGACGACCTCCAGCACCCCGGGCTCGTCGGCGATCCACTCCAGCGATGCCCCGGCGGAGAGGGTGCCGCCGTCGCGGGCCATCACCTTCCGCCCCCCGACGCAGCCGTCGAGCGTTCCCGGCAGTGCCACCTCGGCGCCCGGCTCCAGGATGCTCAGCAGACCGGAGAAGATGTCCGTGCCGGTGGCATGCCGGTAGATGGTGGGCAGCGCGCCGCCCATCACGCGGGGGTTGACCTCGACCAGGACCGGCCCGCGCTCGGTGACCATGATCTCGATGTGGAACACGCCCAGGTCCAGGCCGATCGCCCGGCACACATCGATCGCGTACGCGACACAGGCGGCGGACTGGCCGTCCGGGAGGTGCGCGGGAATGTACGAACCGAGCTCCACCACCTCGTCCTCGGCCCAGCGGAACCGTCCGGACACCGCGAACGGGAAGAACTCCCCGTCCCTGGCGCCCAGTTCCACCGAGACCAGCGTGCCGACCAGATACTCCTCGACGAGGACACCACGGGTGAACTGCTCGTGCCACTGCGCCGGCACCGCGTCCAGACCGGTCAGCACGCCCCGGCAGCCGGCGGCGGCCTCGACGGCGTTCGTCGCCACGTAGGAGAGCAGGCTGTCCGCGCCCGACGGCGGCTTCAGGATCACCGGGTAGCCGATCTCACCGGCCGCGGCCAGTACGTCCTCCTCGGTCTCGGCCAGGGCGTAGCGCGCGGAGGCGAGCCCCGCCTCCTCCAGGGCGGCCCGGCACCGGTCCTTGCGACGGGCGGTGAGAACGGCGTCGGTCGCCGTGCCCCGCAGACCGAGCTCCCGGCAGGCAAGGGCCACGGCCTCGGCGCTGAGTTCCAGCTGGCCGGTGACGACGTCGATGGGGTCGGCGGCGTGGCAGGCGGCGAGCACCTGGGTGACGGTCTCGGCGTCGGTGGTCACCAGACCGTCGACCAGGTGGTCCACGGACCCGACGATCCGCAGGTTCTTCTCGGTGGGCGGATAGAAGGGTTCGGTGGACTGGAGGTAGGTGACCCGATGACCGGCCTTCTTGGCCAGTCGGATCGCTTCGAGCGCGGCGGGGTTCGAGTCGACGAACGCGATGTGCATGGGCTTCTGCCTTGCGGTCGGTTGCGGGGGGACGGGAGATCGGTGAGGAGAGGTGTCGGGCCGGGAGCCAGGCCGCTCAGACGGTGACGGGGAGGAGATCCGCCAGCTCCGGGACGGTGCCCGGCGTGGCAGCCGCGTACCGGGACTCGATCACGGCGGCGAGACCGGGCACCAGGGGCGCGGCCTGGGCGCCGAGTACGCGCAGACCGGCGACGGCGAGCCCCGGGTCGCCGGCCGCCCTGGCGGCGAGCAGCGCGAGCAGGTTCGCGGTCGTTTCCGTGGCCTGGCGCACCGAGAAGGTCTCCAGGGTGTACGCCCTCCGCATCCGGTCCCGGTAGCGGTCCAGGAGCGCCTCGGTCTCCGGCCGGACCGTCACCGGCTGTCCGGTGTGCGGGGCCAGCGCCGTGGCAAGCGCCTGGAGCGGCTCGTGCAGCCGGGTGCGTACGGTTTCCAGGAACCCGGCCTCGGTGAAGTCGGCCGGCTGGTGCTCCGGGTTGCTGAGTCCGAGGTGGAACCGCACGTTGTCCGGGCCGTACTTCCCCACCAGGTCGCGGGCCCAGATCAGATGGCGCCGACTGGTGGAGAACTTGGACCCGTTCAGGTGGTAGAACTCGTTGGTCACGATCGCCGTCGGCTCGACAAGTCCGCCGTGCGCGAGGGCCAGCCCGAGATGGGCGAACGAGAAGTAGAACGTGTTGTCGTAGCCGAGGAACTGCACGAGCTCGAAGCCCGAGTCCGCGGCCCACACGCCCGCCGGCGTCCTTGGACTGCGGCGGACCCTCGCGGCCTCCGCCATGTGCCTCAGGCCCGGCAGCATCTCCGCCCATACATTGATCACCTGGCCGTCGAAGCCCTCGATCCCGACCGGGATGCCCCAGTGAGCCGGGTAGCTGACCGGGAAGTCCGGCAGCGGCCGGGACAGCATCTCGTCGACGAAGCGCAGCACGTGCGGACGCATCGTCGCGCGCCGCCTCCGGTAGAACTCCGTGAACTGCTCGCGGTACTCCTCCAGCGGAAGGACCAGGATCTCCACGTCGCGCGGCTCCGTGGTGGAGCCCTCCTGGGCGCCGGCGCTCTCGGCGAAGAGCAGTGAGCCGGCATCGTTGGGGTGCCCGCAGTTCTCGCAGATCGCGCCGCACGTGCCCACCAGGCACTCGGGGCAGTATCCGGTGGCGAACGCCTCCAGGAGGTACCGGTCGGTCTCCGCGCAGTACGGGAACGTCCAGGTGCGGCGCACCAGTCTGCCCGCGCTGTACAGACCGGCGAAGAACTCCCGTACCTCGTCGCGGTAGACGTCGTCCGGGCGGGTGAACGCGTCGATGTCGATGTCGGCGAGCTCCAGCGTCCCGGTGATCTCGCGGTTGCACCGCGCGGCGAGCTCGACCGGGTCGACGCCCAGGCGCTGCGCCGTGGTGACCACATACGTCTGGTGGTCGTCGCCACCGGACGCGTACAGCGCCGTGTGTCCCAGCATCCGCTGCGCGCGGCTGAAGACGTCGGCGCCCAGATAGGGGCCCGAGAGGTGGCCGACGTGCAGATCGCCGTTGGTGGTCGGGGGAGTGGCGGTGACCAGGAAGCGGCGCGGAGTCCCTGTCATCGGATTCCTCCGGGGGCCCGGGCGGCGTCCGGCTTCTCGCCGAACGCGCCGAGGGACCAGACCGAGACGAGCTCCAGCTCCTCGGTGTCCGAGGCGTTCTCGAAGTGGTGCGTCAGGTAGGAGCCCACCACCAGGGCGTCACCGGCCGCGATGTCCGTACGGACCCCGTCGACCTCGACGCGGCCGCTGCCGCGCACCACGTAGAAGTGCTCGTGGTCCTCGTGGGAGTGCGGTGTGGTCGCCGTGCCGGGCGCGACGGTACAGACGCCCATGCCGGTGTCCGAGGGCCCGCTGGACTGCCAGGGCAGGATGCGCCGGAAGGCGCAGCCGTACTCCTCCTGGGTGACGGCGTCCTCCCGCCGCTGGATCGGGATGCCGCTCACGCGTGGACTCCTTCGAAGAGAGGGGTGGAAAGGGGAGGGTGGCCGACGGCCGGAGCGTCCATGACCGCGTCGAGGATGTCCCCGGCGCGGCGGGCGAGCAGCGAGAGCAGCGTGCTGGTCAGGCCGTGGGTGTGCTCGGCGGCGCCGTGCAGGAAGATCCGTGGTGCGAAGCGCTCGGCGGTACGTACCGAGTAGTCGCGGTCGACGAGCAGTTCGCCGTCCCCGTCCCTGAGCAGATGGGGGCCGATGCCTGCCAGCAGGCCACGCGCCTCCCGGAAGTCGTAGCCGGTGGCCAGCACGACCGCGTCGTACCGCTCGGTGCGGGTCGCGCCTGTGAGCAGGTCGCGCACGGTGGCGGCGGCCTGGTCGCCCTCGGCGTGGGCACCGGCCAGTTCGGTGAACCGGCACAGTCGCAGTCGTTCCCCGCCGTGCACCTGCTGGTCGTACAGCAACTCGGCGACGGCGTTGATGTCCTCGTCGTCGACGGCCGCGTAGTTGGTGGCCTTCAGGTCGGCGACGATGCCGCGGCGGCGCGCGGTGTCGGCGCCATGGAACAGGTCGACCGACGCCGGGTCGAAGATGGCGTTGGCCAGGGCGCTGCTGTTGGCAGGCATCAGCGCGAAACCGCGGTGCGCCAGGGTCACCTGCGCGGCCGGGAACTCGCCCGCCAGGTACTGGAAGATCTCCGCGGCACTCTGCCCGGCGCCCACCACCAGGAAGCGGTAGGGCAGTTCACGGCCGCGGTCGTGGAAGGACCGGACACGGCCGAGGAAGGAGCTGCTGTGGAAGACGGTGCCGTCCTCCAAGGGGCGCGGGCCGACGCCGGGCGGGACGATCGGTGTGCCGCCCGGCGCCAGGGACACATGGTCGGCGGAGACGGTGTGCCGGGCGCCGTCGGGCCCGCGGTAGTCCACCTCCAGGCGGGTGACCTCCCCGTCGGGCCCGGTCACGGGACGGATCTGCTCGGCGGTGCTCCCGTAGCTGACGTACCGGGCGAGCTGCCCGGCGGCCCAGCGGAAGTAGTCCACGTACTCCCGCCGGGTCGGGTTGAGCGTGCCGAGGTTGAGGAACGGCTCCAGCCTCCCCTGGGACACCAGGTAGTTGACGAAGCTGTACGGACTGGTCGGGTCCCGGGGCGTGACCAGGTCCTTGAGGAAGGCGACCTGCATCCGGGCACCGGGCAGCAGCATGTCGGGGTGCCAGGAGAAGGCGTCCCTGGACTCCAGGAAGTGCAGGCCGGTCCCGGCCGCGGCCGCCCCGGCCGACGCGTGCAGCGCGCTCATGGACAGGTGTGAGGGGCCGAAGCCGATACCGAGGAGCCGGTGGTGCGGGTGTCCCTCGGGGGAGGCACTGGTCATGGTGTCCCTATCCGCCGGCTCAGCCGGCCTGGACGGCGGGGCCGGTCCGGCCGTCGTCGACCGGCCGGTAGTGGGCATAGAACTTCTTGGTCGGCTCCAGGACCTCCCAGGTGCCGGTGAATCCGGCGGGGACGACGATGGTGTCCCCGGGGACGAACGTGCGGGCGTTGCCCTCGTCGTCGGCGATGACCACCCGGCCATGGAGCATGTGGTAGAACTCGTCCTCCTCGTACACCGCCCGGAACTTGCCCGGAGTGCTCTCCCAAATGCCCGAGGTGAAGGCGCCGTCGGGGCTGGTGAAGTGCAGGGTGTTGGTGATGGCCAGCTCGCCGGAGATCCAGCGGTCCGGGCCCTTCTTGACGTTCCGTACGTTCTCCGGCTCGGACTCGCCGAAGACCACGATGTCCTTGATCGTTCTGCTGGTCATGCCGATCCCTTCGATATCTGGGTGTGGAGGTGTTCCGCGAGGAGCCGGGCGGCCGCCCCGCGGACCACCGAGTAGTGCGTCTCGGGCAGCGGCCGGACGGTCGCGCCGGGCGGGACGAGGCCGGCCGGGTGCCGGTGCAGCGGCGTCAGCCCCCGAAAGGCGTCGGGGTGTTCCCGCTCGGCCGGTACGACCAGGAGCGGGCAGTTCTGCGGCAGCGGCCGCGGCCGGTGGCCGAGCAGCAGCCGGTACAGGGCGCGGTACTGGCCGTAGAGGTCGCGCAGGGTCTCCGGCGGCTCGTCCGGCAGACGGGTCGCGGCGAGGTGGGCGAACGGGTCCGGGCAGTCGGCGGGTACGGAGATCTCCGGGGCGGGACCGTCCCCCTGCCCGAGGTGGTCGGTGAAGAAGGCGGCGGCGGCGCGGGACTCGTCGAGGTCCACGCCATCGCCATCGGCGGCGGCCACGAAGCTGTCCACCAGGGTCAGCGAGAGCGGCTGGAAGAGGTCCGTACGGCGGGCGGTCTCCGCCGCCAGGACGCCGCCCATCGACCAGCCCAGCAGATGGACGGGACGGTTGAGGGCCATGAGCGCGGTCGCGTACTCGGCCGCCAACTCATCAAGAGTGGCGGGGAGTTCGTCCGAAGGCGGTGACTGCAGGCCGTACACCGCGTACGAGGCGGGCAGTGCGTCGATCACGGCGCGGTAGCCGAGGAGATGTCCGCCCACCGGGTGGACGAGCACCACGGCCGTCCCGCCCGCCGGCCTGATCGGCACGAGCAGCCCGTCGACGCGCTGGTCGAGCAGCGCGCACTGACCGGCGATCGTGCTCGCCTCGAAGAGGCTGGACAGCGGCAGCCGTACCCCGAACTCCTCCCCGATCCGGCGGACGAGGCGCACGGCGGAGACCGAACTGCCACCGCTGGCGAAGAAGTCGTCGTCGACCGAGCGGACGGCCGTGCCACAGACCTCCTGCCACAGCCGGGCGAGCGCCGCCTCCCTCTCGGTGCGCGGCGGACGGCCCGATGTCCCGCCGCGGCCGGAGCCCTCGTCCCGCGCCGCGTGCTCCTCGGCGAGGGCGAGCAGCGCCCGCGCGTCCCGCTTGCCGTTGGCGGTCAACGGCAGTGAGGGGACGGCATGGAAAGCGCTGGGCACCGCGTACGAGGGCAGGGCTGCGCCGAGCCGCGCACGCAGCGCCGCCGGGTCGAGGACCGTACCGCCGTCCGAGGCCCCTTCGTCGAGCGAGCAGGACACGAGGAAGGCGATCAGGCGGCTGGCGGCCCCGGTACCGGTGACGACGCAGGCAGCCGCCCGGACGCCGGGTTGCGCCGCCAGCTGCTGCTCGACCTCCAGGAGGTCCACCCGGTAGCCGCGCACCTTGACCTGGCTGTCCACCCGGCCGAGGAATTCCAGCGTGCCGTCGGGCCAGTAGCGGGCGTGGTCGCCGGTCCGGTACAGGCGTTCAGCGGTGCGGGGGTGACAGGGGAAGCGGGCCTCGGTGAGTTCCGGTCGGCCGTAGTACGCCGTGGCGAGCCCGTCGCCGGCGATGAACAGCTCGCCGGGCACCCAGTGCGGCACGTCCGCGAAGTCCGCGTCGAGGACGTGGTAGCGCTGGTTGGCGAGCGGCAGCCCGTACGGGACGGACTTCCAGGACGGGTCGATCCGGTCCACGACATGGTAGTTGGACCAGATGGAGGCCTCGGTCGCCCCGCCCAGGGCGATCACTTCGGCCTCGGGGGCGGCCCGCTTGACGCGTTCGGGCAGGCCCAGCGGGATCCAGTCGCCGCTGAGCAGGACAAGCCGTAGCCCGCCGAGCGCGTCGGCGGCCCGCTCTCCGAGGTGGTCGAGCAGCATCTCCAGGAGCGCCGGAACAGTGTTCCAGACCGTGGCGCCACTCTGCCGGACCCAGTGTGCCCACAGATCGGGGTCGGGCCGGGAGCCGCAGGGCGGGACCACGACGGTGCCACCGGCGCACAGACCGCCGAACAGGTCGAAGGCCGACAGGTCGAAGTGCAGCTCGGAGAGCGACAGCAGCCGGTCGTCCGGCCCGACGTGGAAGCGCTCGACCATGTCCTGGACGGTGTTGAGCAGACCGCTGTGCGGGATCGCGACGCCCTTGGGGACGCCGGTCGAACCCGAGGTGAAGATGACGTACGCGAGGTCGTCGGGCGCGGGCACCGGCAGCGGCCCCGGCTCTCCCGACGGTTCGGGTCCCTCGATGCCGAGCGTGGTGACGGGCCGCTCCAGCTCCGCGAGGAGCCGCGTGCCCTCCGCGTCGGCCAGCACCCGGCCGATGCCGTGCCGGCCGAGCAGCGCGTCGACGCGGGCCGGCGGCCAGTCCACGCCGAGCGGCACATAGGCCCCTCCGGCGGCGATCACCGACAGTGCGGCGAGGTACTGGCCGGGGCTCTTGCGCGCCAGTACGCCGACCAGCTCGCCCCGGACCGTGCCGGACGCGGTCAGCGCGGCCGCCGTGTGCGTCACGCGGTCCGCCGCCTCGCGGTAGGTGATCTCCCCGTCCGTGCCGTGGAACGCGATCCTGTCGGGGGTACGGGACGCCCCCTCGCGCAGCCCGTCCAGGACCCCGCCGCCGGAGAACCTGTGCGCGGTGCTGTTGGCGGACCCGCGGGCCGCCAGCAGGGCGTCGGGCAGCGGGGGTACGTGCGGGTCGGACCAGAGCGTCTCCTCCTCGGCCAGTCGGCGCAGCAGGTCGGCGTGGGCCGCTGCCAGCTCCTCGACCAGGCCCGTCGGAAACGCCTCGGCCACATGGTCGAAGGTGCAGACGAGCTCCCCGTCCTCCTCCGAGACCTGGTGGTCGAGCAGAACCTGCGGGGTGTGCATCGACTTGAAGACCAGGTCCCAGCCCTTGGCCCGCAGATGCGGGGGCAGCGCGTCGGCCTTCGTGTCGTCGAGACCCGAGGCGAAGACGAATGGGCTGCCCACCGCGGCGCCGGGACGGTGCCGACGGGCGCGGCGTGCCAGCTCGACGCCGGACAGCCAGGCATGCGGAAGGTCCGTCATCAGCCGCCGCTGGAGCGTGGTGGCCCGTTCGGCGAAGGAGCCGCCCGTGCCGTCGCACTCGAGCAGCAGCGTGCTGCCGAAGTTCCCCACGCAGGCGCCCAGGGCGGGATGGGTCCCCTGCGGGTCCACCGCCAGCATGCCGCGGGTGGCGACGAGAACGGTGACGGAGAAGGACCCCTGGCCCGACCAGCGGCGCAACACCTCGGCGTAGGAGGCGCAGAGCACGCTGTTCGCCGAGAGGCCCGCGGTACGGGCCCTCTCCCGCAGCCGCTCCCAGGCAGGCGCGGGCAGCCGGTGCCGGACCCGGGCGAACCGGGCCTCGGCGGGGCGGGGGAGGGCCGGGAGCGCCGGCGGGCCGGGCAGGACGGGCGCCCGCCGCTGCCAGTGCGCGACCGCGTTGCGGTAGGCCTGGCTGTCCCGGTGTCCGCCGATGGCACCTACGTACTGTGCGAAGTAGCCGGAGGGTACGGGCGCATCCTCGAACGCCCGGCCCTCGTAGGCGTCGGCCAGGTCCCGGCAGACCAGCCCGATCGAGCGGGCGTCCAGGACGAACAGCCGCAGGCACAGCAGGACGAACGTAGTACCCGGGGCCGAGTACACCGCGCAGCCCAGCTGGGGACCGTCGGCGAGGGCGGGCAGCAGCGCGGCCGCCGACTCCCGCTCCCGGTGGAACGCCTCACGGGCCTCCACGGCATCCAGGTGGCGCCAGTCCGCATGGACCGGTCCCCAGGCGTCGTCGAGCGGGACGACCCGCTGGAGGCCGTCCCCGTCGACCGCGCAACGCAGCATCTCGTGCCGGGCGAGAACCGCGCGCAGCGCCGCACGCCAGCGCCCGGCCTCGAAGTCCGGGACCTCGAAGCCATGCGCGATGTAGGCAGGGGTGGCCAGCTGCGGGAAATCCGACTCACCGACCTGGTAGGCGCTCTGGAGGTCGGTCAGCGGGAAGGGACGCGAGGCCGCACCCTGCCGGCCCCCCGCGTCCCCTACGGGAACGCGGGGGCCGGGAAGGCCGGGGTGGGCGGCGATCGCCTTCAGTACGGGCACCTCGTCGGCCGTGAGGCGGCCGAGGAGTTCCTCAGGGGTGTCCGGCGGGGCGTCGACGGACAGCCGGCCACGGCGGTACCGCACCATGACGCCGTGTTCGGCCAGCTCATGAAGGAGCGCGGGCGTGCCCTGCTCCTCCGTACCCAACCGTGTGTACTCCACCGTGCCGTCCCTTTCCGACCTGTGTCCGTCGTCGCCCCTGTGGTCCCGCACCCGGCGGGACCGCCGCTCCCCGGCGGGTGCGGCTACCGCCGCGTGCCGTCGGCCTCGTCCGCCGCGAGCCGGTGGACGGTGCCGTTCTCCGTGAACAGCTCGCTCAGCTCGAAGTCGAAGCCCTCCGCCTGGGCGAGTGCCACGAGCCGCATGGCCGCCAGCGAACTGCCGCCGAGCGCCAGGAACGCCGCGTGGATGTCGACCTGCTCGACCTGGAGTACCTGAGCCCAGATCCGGGCCAGCGCGATCTCGTCCTCGGTGCTCGGCGCCGTCGCGATCTCGGACGTCGCGGCGGTGCCGCGCGCCGGGAACAGCGCCCGCGCGGCCGCGCCCTCGGGCAGCGGCTCGGCCGCCGGCCCGGGACGGTTGGCCGCGATGTGCTCCGCGAGCTTGCCCACCGACTCCGTACCGCCGTCGGCTATGGACTCCAGGACGCCGCGGAAGGCCCCCAGGATGCGGTCCACCGACTCCGCGTCGAAGAACGCCAGGTCGTACTTGACCTGGAAGAACAGCTGCTCCTCGGGCATCGCCTCGATGGCGAACGGGTAGTTCGTCCAGCCGACGTAGCGCTCCTGACGCACGTTCACACCGCCCCGCCCGGACCAGCCGGTGCCCCGGGGGAAGTTCTCGAAGATCAGCAGCGACTCGAAGAGCGGCTGGCCGCTCGGCAGGTCGGTGCGCTGCTGGATCAACGGCAGCGGGTAGTGGTCGTGCGAGCGCGCAGCGACCTGGGTGCGCTGGATCTGCTGCAGCCAGCGGCCGATCGGCTGCTCCGGCTCCAGACCCACCCGCATCGGGAGGCTGTTGATGAAGATGCCGACGATGTCCTCGACACCGGCCAGCGCCACCGGACGGTGGGTGATGGTGATGCCGAAGCAGACGTCGTCCTGGCCGCTGCAGCCGCCGACGACCACGGCCCAGGCGCCCTGTACCAGGGAGTTGAGGGTCAGCTGGTTGGCGCGGCCGAAGGCGAGGAGCCGCTCGGTCAGCTCCTCGCCGAGGTCGAGGCGTGCCTCGGCGTGCATCTCCTGCGAGCTGGCGGAGAGGCCGAGCTGCGCGGACCGGCCGATGACGGTCGGACGGCGGAAGCCGGCCAGCCGGTTCATCCAGTAGTCGCGGGCGCCCGCGATGTCCTCCTGCTCCAGGAAGGCCACGTAGTCGCCGAAGGAGCGCGTCGGCCGGAGCTCGGGCAGCCGCCCCTCCAGCTTCGAGTGGTAGATCTCCAGCGAGTCGCGCAGCAGGACGAAGAGCGACCACGCGTCGAGGATCAGGTGGTGGTAGCTCATCACCAGCTTGTACGAGGTGGCGCCGAGCCGGACCAGGGTCAGCCGGAACAGCGGCGCCCGGTCGTACGCGAAGCCCCGGCGCCGGTCCTCGTCGAGGTACCCCTCCAGGAGCTCGGCCTGCTCCGCCTCGGTACGGCCGGACCAGTCCAGCACCGTCCAGCCCAGCTCGGCCGTGTTCTGCACGGCCTGGAGCGGCTCGGACAGCCCCTTGGTGGCGATCCAGACCCGCAGGATCTCGTGCCGGTCGACGACCTGCTGCCAGGCCTGGTGGTAGGCGTCGAGGTCGACCTCGCCGTCGACCGCGTACAGGAACTGCTCGAAGTACACACCGGAGTCCGGGTCGAGCAGCGAGTGGAAGAGCATCCCCTTCTGCATCTCGGTGAGCGGGTACACCGCCTCGATGCCGTCGAGGTCTGCAGCGGACGCGCGCACCGCGGCGAGGTCCTCGTCCGCGAGGGTGAAGCCCTCCGGGGTGAAGGACTCGGTCAGCCCGGGCCGGGTGCGGCGCTGCTCCTCGATGAAGGCGGCAGTCTCCGCGACGGTGGGGGTCACGAAGACCTGGGTGGCGCTCAGGCTGATGCCCTCGCGGTTCGCCTTGGCGCTGATCAGGAAGCCCTGGATGGAGTCGCCGCCCAGTGCGAAGAAGTTGTCGTGGATGCCGACGGCCGGCAGCTCCAGGGTCTCGGACCACAGCGTGCACAGGTAGCTCTCGAGCTCGTTGCGCGCGGCCGTGTACTCCTCGGCCAGGTCCAGGTGGGCTCCCTGCAGCTCGTGCAGGGAGCGGCGGTCCACCTTGCCGTTGTGGGTCAGCGGGATCGCGTCGATGACCGTGAAGGCGGCCGGGACCATGTAGTACGGCAGCCGGTCGGTCAGATGGGCACGGATCGCGGCGGCGGTCGGCGGTTCGTCGGTACAGGTCAGATGGGCGACCAGGCGCTGGTGTCCGCCCGCGCCGCGCAGGCCGGAGGCGACGGCTCCGGTGACACCGGGGACCTCCAGGAGCCGGGCCTCGACCTCGCCGAGCTCCACCCGGTAACCGGCGATCTTGACCTGGTCGTCCATCCGGCCGAGGAGTTCGAGGCAGCCGTCCTCCGACTGCCGGGCCAGGTCGCCGGTCCGGAACACCCGGCCCTGCGCGGTCTCGGCGAACTTCGCGGCGGTGAGCTCGGGCAGCCGGTCGTAGCCCTCGGCGATGCCGACGCCGGCCAGGCACAGCTCGCCCGTCTCGCCCGGCGCGACCGGGGCGAGGCCGGCGTCGAGTACCTGGGGGGTCAGCTCGGCCGGGTGGCCGACCGGGACGAAGCCGTCGTACACGGCGCCGGGCAGGCACTCCCAGTAGGTGCTGTAGAGGGCCTCGGTCAGGCCGTAGACATTGAACAGCCGGGCGGGGAGGCCGGTGGCGAAGTACTTCTCCGGCAGAGCGCCGGGCATCACGTCGCTGCTGCAGAAGACGTACTTCAGCGAGGTGTTGGCGGCGAAGGCGGGGTTTTCCAGGATGCCGGACAACAGTGCAGGGACGACCATCAGGGTCGTCACGCCGCCGCTGTTGATCAGCTCCACCAAGCGGTCGGGGTCCTTGTGGTCGCCGGGCGGGACGATGACCACAGCGCCGCCCGAGAGCACGGGCCAGAACACCTCGCGGACCAGGTTGGTGATGCTGAGGGTGGTACGCAGCAGCTGGCGGTCGCCCGGCTGGAGCGGGAAGGTGCTCTGGAGCCATTTCTGGCCGCTGAGCAGGGCACGGTGGGTGAGCATCACGCCCTTGGGCGTACCGGTGGAGCCGGAGGTGTAGAAGATGAACGCCAACGCGTCCGGGGCGAGTTCGACCGTTCCGGCGAGCAGCCCGGCGTCGCCGTCGAGCAGGTCCTCGACGGCGAGCGCACGGGCTCCGTCCGGTGCGGGTTCGTCGAGCAGGGCCCGCTCGGTGAGGACGAGTTCGGCGCCCGAGTACTCAAGGATGGTGGAGCGGCGGTCGGCCGGGTCCTCCGGGTCGACCGGAACGCAGACGCCGCCGGCGCGCAGCACACCGAAGAGAGCGGGGAGCAGCGCGAGGGAGCGTGACATGTGCAGACCGACACGACTGCCGGGACGGACGCCCTCGGCGACGAGAGCCGCCGCGATCCGGTCCGCCTCCCTCTCCACCTGGGCATAGGAGGTCGACGAGTCCCCGTGGAGGGCAGCGATGTGGGTGGGAGCCGACGTGGCCTGCGCCGTGAGCAGGTCATGCAGGAACGACATGCGTGGACACCATTTTCCGTATGGTCGGTGCGGAATGGGTAACGGGATGAGGAGAGTTGACGGGCGGACCGGCGTGCCTCGGGCAGGTCAGTCCAGTGCCGTGCGGGACGCGTCGGCCCGGTCGGCGGGTGCCTCGGCGGGTGCGTCCGCAGGCTCGCCGGTCCGTCCGGCCGCGGCCGAAGGCCGGGGCGGGGGTAGCAGGGCCGCCGCGATCAGGGGCAGCGTGCCGGCGATCAGGAAGACCCAGGCGATACCGGCGGTCGAGGCGAGCGCGCCGCCGATCAGCGAGCCGAACGGGATGACGCCCCAGGTCAGCCACCGGTAGGCGGCGTTGACCCGGCCGAAGAGGGGCAGCGGGATGGTCGCCTGGCGGTAGGAGACCACCGCCACGTTCCAGACCATGGACACCAGCCCGTACGCGAAGAGACCGAAGGCGACGACCGGCACGCTGGGCACTGCCAAGGAGAGGAAGCAGACGCCGAGCAGCGGCGCCCCGACCCGCATGACCGGCCCGTCTCCGAGCATCTTCAGGACGCGGCCGGTCACCGTACCGGCGAGAATGCTGCCGACCGCGAGGCAGGTGAGCAGCAGGCCGTATCCGGTCTCGGAGAGTCCGAGCCGTCCGGGCGCCACGGCCCAGAGCGGCAGCATGGTCAGGCACATCGAGTACGAGAGGTTGTTGACGGCGGCCGCTGTCGCGAGCCGGGCGAGGTCCCGGCGGTCGCGGAAGTAGCGAAGGCCTTCACCGAGTTCGCCGACCAGCGAGCGGAGCGACGAACGCCGCTTGCCCTCGGGGGCCTCGGATGTCTGCGCCGGCTGCTGGTGGCTCGCCTCCAGGACAGCCGCGGGCAGCAGCCCGAGCGCCCAGACGGTGATCACGTACAGGGCCACCACGACGGCGAGTCCGCCGCCCGATCCCAGTGCTGCCACGTAGCCGCCGAGGGCGGGGCCGATCAGCTGCGCCAGGAACATCTGGGTGGACTGCAAGGAGGCGTTGGCCCGGGGGAGTTGACCCACCGGAACCAGCCGGGGCAGCTGGGACTGGGCGGCCACGTCGACGAAGTTGCCCGCGCAGCCGATGAGGAAGGCGGTGACCACCAGTGCCCACAAGGACAGCCGGTCGGTCGCGGCCAGGGCGCACATCACGGCCACCATCGGCAGCCGGACCGCCGAGGCCCAGCGCATCACGGTACGCGGCGCGTACCGGTCCGCGATCACCCCGGCCGGGAGGGTGGCGATCAGCCAGGGCAGCCGGACAGCGAGGCCCACCACCGTCACCGCGAGCGCGGAGCGGCTGATCCCGAGGGCCAGCAGCGGGACCGCGATCTTGTAGATGCCGTCCGCGAGGTCCGAGGAGACCACGGCGGACTGGAAGAGCCGGAACGGCGAGCCGAGTCGCTCGTTCCCCGGGGTTTCCCGTCCCCTCCGGAGCGCGCTCAACATCGGTCCACGAGCAGGACAGAGCTCATCAGTGCTCCGTGATGCGCGTTGAGGACCGGACCGCCGCCGGGGACACCGTGCCGGACCAGCACCCCCGAGGGGGCGCCGCCGAACATGAACGGGCCCAGGACGAAGGGCACTTCCGCGTGCTCGACCGCGCCGGTCTCCTGGTCGTAGAAGTCCAGCGCGAGCCGGTCGGGCGTCACGTGGCGCTGAAGGATGTGGTGTCCCTCCCGCTCCGCGCGCTCCAGCGCGTCCCGCCACTCCTCGTCACAGACGTCGGGGCCGAGGACCACGCCGGTGCCGCCGTATCCGCCGCTGGGCTTGAGGACCAGTTCCGCGCGGTGCGTCAGGGCGTGCCGCAGCAGTTCGTCGCCCTCGGGGCCGGGAGCGGGGAAGAGGGCCGTCCAGGGCAGATGACGTTCGATGAGCAACCGGTCGGCCTCCGGCAGCGACTCCTTGTCCGCCCAGAGCCAGGCCATCGTGGTCTTGTCGCTGAGCAGCCAGGTGGCCTCGGAGGTGTGCATACGCACCTGCCCGGCGCGCACGGCGCGGATCAGGGCGTCGAGGCCCTCGCTCGCAGGCTGGTCGAAGCTGAGGAAGAGCCGGAACACCGCGTCCACCCGCTGTCCGTCGAGCAGCAGGACGCCGTGCTCGTCGGTCTCCAGATGGTCCATCAGGCAGGCAACGGTGTCCATTCCGTGCCGCCGGCCGCTCTCGCACATCGGGGCCAGCCAGGCGAGAAAGGCGTCGGGATCCTCGAGACCGGGTGCTGCGCCCTTGCGGAACACGGGAATGGCGACCCGGGAGCCTTCGGAAAGCTCCAATGAGTTACGGATGTGGGCGAAACGGGAATCCACGGCGGAAGGCGGTGCGTCGATACGGTCCCCGCCGGGAAGCGGGCGATAGAGGTCACGGAATCGTGAGGCGAGCAGGTCCGCCTGGAGTGTTCCGCCGAGCGCCCCGTCGATATTGAATTCAACAAACCACGGGACCCCGGATCGATAGACGATGTCGGGGCGCGCCGCGACGAGCAGGTGCTCGTCGAGGAGCTCCGCGCGGGACAGCAGCGGGGTGTCGGTCCCGTTCACTCCCAGGACGTCCTGGAGTTCGCCGGCGGTGGTGGCCCGACGGCGGCAGGAATCAAGGATCAAGCGCATCAGACGTGCGGAAACGTGCCCCAGCTCGTCGTAGTGGGCCCGGTCGACGAAGGTGGGACGCAGAGGGCGCCACGCCCCCTTGGAGCCGTTGATCCCGTCATGGACGCTCCGTGCCTCGGTGGTGGACCCACCCAGGACGCCGTCCCTGAAGGATTGGGGGAGTTCGTTCCAGACGTCCAGTGAATGACGGTGCGAACCGAGACTTCTTCTTTCCATGCCCCCACGTATTCCTGATCGCACTACCACACGTGGAGGGTTCGCGTCCCCCCAGCCGCTGGACGAAACACTATCGCCACAATGGCGGCGGTGATCTTCACCATCGGAACATGTCCCGGGCTGACGGAGGTTGGAGTAGAGGAAATTCGTGAAGTGCGGGAGAGCCCGTGAATATTTGCAGGTCAGCCGCACTCAACCGAGAAATATCACTACGTGGACCTCGGTGCGTTTGTCATGGGTTTTCCTGAAAAGAACGTTTTTCCGGTGCGGTTGTATGCTGCGCGGATGACGACCAGTGCGACGCGTCGGCCCGTGGAGTTCGGGGGCGGCATCGGGGGCGAGCCGCTGCGGGTGCCGGGGGAGGAAAGCGGGCCCTCGCTGTGGCTCGTACGGTCCGATCGATTCCGCACTGTGGCAGCCGGGTTGGCCTCCTCCGTGCTCGATTCCGACGAACAGGAGCGGGCGGCGGCCTTCCGGAAGGACGTCGACAGGGACACCTATCTGGCGGGGCATGTGGGGCTGCGGATGCTGCTCGGCGCCTATCTGGAACTCCCGCCCGGCGAAGTCCCGTTGGCGCGCAAGCCATGCGTCTCGTGCCGGCAGCTCCACGGCCGTCCCGTCGTGCGGGGCAACCCCCTCCACTTCTCCCTCTCCCACACCGGTGGGCTCTGCTTGCTGGCCTTCGCCGCGACACCGGTGGGCGTGGACATCGAGGCGGTCCCCGCACTCCCGGTCGCCGAGGAGGTCGGTTCGGCCCTCCACCCCCGGGAGGCAGCCGAGTTGGGCGCCTTCGACGCTGCGGACCGGCCGGCCGCGTTCGCCCGGACCTGGGCGCGCAAGGAGGCCTACCTGAAGGGGCTGGGTACCGGTCTGGGGCGCTCCCCCTCCCTGGACTATCTGGGGACGGCGCCGGATGCCGTGGCCGGACCGCCGGGCTGGGCGATCGGCGATGTCGCCGTGGACGACGGGTACGCCGCCGCGGTCGCTGTCGTCGTGGCGCGCTGACACCCCAAAGAGCGGGAGCGGGTCCGCTGGAGCTCGAATGCCTTCCGGATCCCTTTGTTCGCGGCGGTCGGCCACGGGTTCGACAACCTCATCGGGATTCCTCTTCGAGGGTTCGGCGGACGTGCGGGGCCATGGGTAACCGGCGATGACGTAGGGGTTGTTGCCTGTTCCGGAAGAAGCTGCGGCGGCCTATTTCCGCCTCATCGAGCGCCTGCCTTCGGCCGATGCCCGGGACATCCTCACGAGCTCGCTCACGTACCCAATATGTGGGCAAAAGTGCACCCTGGCGCCCGTTGCAACCGAACCGCTCGTTGCATTTTGAATGGACTCGGGCAGAGGGAATATGTAGGGGGCAGCTTTTCCCGCCCCGCATCTTTTCGCTTTATGAAAAGTAACGATTCGCCCGATCTGTCGGCAGATGTGATCAACCGTCAAGTATTGCGCGTGTACGCCGAGTTACCGTCTCGCATGCTGGTTCCCTCTGGACCGGGGTTTCTGATCTTGCTAGCTTGTGGCTCGCCGAATTCGTGCGTCCGCGTCAGGTTGTATTGAGCTTCGCATCGGCAGAGTCCCACGCTCTATGGGATTGCAGATGCCACGCGGGCACGTCTATATCTTTTGCGCACCTCTGCACCTCTTTCAAGAACCGGACGCAATCCGCTGCCTAATATTCGAGGGGGAGCCATGTTCTTTTCGGGAAAGTTCCTTCCCGCTTCCGGGGCGGAGCGCACGCTTGCGGGCACCACGCTGTTGAGTTCGATGGGGAAGGGGATATTCCTCACTGCGGGCGTGCTCTATCTGACGCGTGCGGTATCCCTGCCTGCGGTGGAGACCGGAGTGCTCTTCAGCGTGGCCGGTCTGGTGTCGGTGCTCGCGGGTGTGCCGCTGGGGCGGACGGCCGACCGGTTCGGACCGCGGCTGGTCTTCTGGTGCAGTCTTGCGACCAGCTCTGTTTCGGCGTTCGCCTTTCTGCTCTGCAGGGGCTATGCCGATTCGCTGTTCGTCGTGGTCGTGGCGACCTCCGCGCAAGCGGCACTCCTGGTGGCACGCGGCCCGGTCATCAACCGGATCGCCACCGGAAAACCGCAGGAACTACGGGCCTACGTACGGTCGGTGACCAACGCGGGCATCGCGCTCGGCGCGGCCGTCGCAGGGTGGGCGGCCTCCCAGGACACAGCACAGGCTTACCGGGTCCTGGTCGTCGTCTGCGGGTTCTGCTTCGCAGCGGCGCTGCTGGTAGCCCTTCGGCTGCCGCAGCTCGCTCCGCTGTCGGCGGAACGTGCGTCGCGATGGGCCGCCCTGCGTGACCGCCCCTACGTGGTCCTGTCGCTCATCGACGGAGTGCTGTCCATTCAGTACCGGGTGCTGACAGTGGCCCTGCCGCTGTGGATCGTCACCGCCACGGAGACCCCCCGGTGGACGGTCTCCGCTGCCGTGGTCTTCAACACCGTGCTGGTCATCCTCTTCCAGGTACGGGTCAGCCGGGGGATCGACAGCCCGCCACGGGCCGCGCGTGCCATGCTGGCCGCCGGCCTGTTCCTGATGCTGTCCTGTCTGGCGGTCGCCGCCACGGCGGGGACGTCGGGCAGCACCGCGATCGCGCTTCTCGCGTTCGCGGTCACCGTGCACAGCCTGGGCGAACTCCAGCAGGCAGCCGGTGGTTTCGAACTCTCCAACACCCTGGCCCCGCCGCATGCCCTCGGCCAGTATCTGGGCGTCTTCGGGATGGGCATGGGGTTCGCCGAGTCCTTCGGCCCGGCTCTGCTGACATGGCTCTGCATCGGTTGGGGCTGGCCCGGCTGGTGCCTGATGGGAGCGATGTTCCTGGCGGCGGGGGCGTCCGCCGGGCCGGTCGTCCGCTGGGCCGGTCGGACCCGGCCCGCTGCCCAGGCCGAGCCGCAGCCGGCCTGACACCGGCGTTCCTCCACCGGACACCACTTCGGGGCCATGCCCAAGTTGTGCGCCTGCCCCGCCACCTCAGCACTCCTGTGCCCCGAGACGAAGGAGTCACCATGCTCTCTCACCGCGAACAGCTCACTCCACAGATGCTCCAGTACGCCGAGAAGTTCGACGACCGTGGCGAGATCCGCTGGCTGCCGTACCTGATGTACTTCCATGCGGCCGGCCATGTCTCGGACACGGTCAGCACCGACCACCTCGGCTTCAGGTACTCCGAAGGCCCGGACGGGCAGCGCGCTTCGGCCGGGGACCTGCCCGCCGACGGACCGGTCCGTTTGATGGCCGGGAGTTCCACCGTCTTCGGTATCGGCGCGTCCGCCGACGCGCACACCCTCGCTTCCCGTCTGTGGAGCAAGCACGCCCAGGCAACCCCATGGCTCAATTTCGGCGGCCGCAGTTTCAACTCGACCCAGGAGTTGCTGCTCTTCACCCTCTATCGCCACCTCCTGCCCCAGGTCGACGAGATCGTCCTGCTCAGCGGCTTCAACAACCTTGGTCTGTCCCGGCTGCCACGCTGGATGCAGGGCGACAACGGTGCCTTCTTCAACGAGCACGACTACTACGAACAGGTCGACGCGGCGCGAGAGCGGCAGCGGAGGGCCGGCGCAGGGCGCCGACTGCTCGCCCGCCGTGCTTCGGCGCCCTCCCCCGACCTTCGCGACAGCACCGTTCCCGGCCTCGATGAACAACTCGCCCACGCCGTCGACCTCACCGTCCGGCACCTCGACAACTGGCGCCTCCTGGCCGGCGGAACGGGCGTGAAACTCACCTACGTGCTCCAGCCGCTCGCCCCCTGGGTGCGGGAGCGTCCCGCACCGCAGGAGCAACTGCTCTTCGGTGAACTCGACGCCCTCGCCAACTTCAGCCAGGCGTACGGAGACATCTGCACCATCGAGGCCGGACGCCGCTACGCGGCGATGCTCCGCGAAGGCTGCGCCCGCATAGGTGTGGACTTCCTCGACCTCAATCCCTTGCTCGGCGAGGCGCTCGCCGCCGATGAATGGGCCTTCGTCGACCGGATCCACTTCACCGACTCAGGACACGACACCGTCGCCGGTCTGCTGGCCGACGCGCTGGATCTGCACTGAACCGCCTGCCACCCAATGCCCCTCACCCAAGGACACACACATGCGAATCATCCGGAAGATCCTCGAAGTACTGCGGCTGAAGCGGAAGAAGCCGGACAACAGTGCCTCCATCTACCCCATGTTCTGATGGGTGACAAGTCACCGATGAGAGAGAACACCACACACACAGAAGCGATTTCGGCGCCCGGGTACAGCGCCCGGGAGCTCTACCCGCTGGTATGCGACCCCGAGTGCTCCGTGGCCGATGTCGTGTGGGTCGCAGGTGTCCGCGCGGGGACCGTAGGCCTTCCGGGGACGGAAGAGGGTGCGGAATCCCTCGAGTCGCTACGCAAGCAGGTCCGCGACTGGGCAGCCGGCGAACGCGACCGCTTCACGCAGCTGGCCGCCAGTGCCCCCGACCTCGGCACCTTGCGTCGTCTCAGCGACCGGACCCTGCTGCAGTGCGCGCCGCTCGCCCTGATGTCCGGGGCGTGGCTTGCAGGTGCGACCAGCATGGCTACCGCTGACGAGCCGGCCGCACTCGACGCGCTCTCCCTGTACGCCTCGGACGTCGGCGTCGGGCGCCCGCACCGCTCGCGGGGCGACGCCTTCGCGGCGCTGCTCCGTGCTCAGGACGCCGCTGAGTACGCGCAGCCGCCGGCCAGGACCGCGCTGGACCGGCGGATCGCAGATTCCGCCTTCGTGCTTCCCTCGGTGCTGCTGCTGATGGGGCGGCTGCCGGAGGACTTCCGCCCGGAGACGCTCGGTGCGGACCTGTGCCTGCGCGAGACGGGGCTGCTGCCGCCGCTCGCGCTGGTGCGGGCCGTCGCCGGGGACCGGTATGCCGACTGGGCGGCGTTGGACGCCGGGATGGAGCGAGCACTGGATCCGGCAGGCGGACTGCCTGGCGCGGAGTCGGCGGTGGCCTCGCTCGCCGAGGCGGGCGGGGAGGAGGCTGCCGGACGGATACGGGCGGGCTTCCGTTGGACGTTCTCCCAGCTGCGCGCCTGGGCCGAGGAGGTCCGCGAGACCGCCGAGGCCATGCTCGACCCTGCCTGGCAGGCCGCCGAGGTGATCCGGCTGCGGGCCCGGGAGGGGGCCGTTTACCACCAGTCCTTCCAGCTGGCCGGGCGCTCGTTGGCCGACTGGCTGGAGGATGCCCGCACGGACCCGATGCCGCTGCTCGGTGCTCTGGCGGCGAGCCGCCTCGTGCGTCCGGGCCGGCCGGACCGTAGCCCTCTGGTCACCGGCCTGGTCGGCGAACGCGGGGCGATGTTCCGTGTGTTCGGTGAGCACGACCTGGCAGTGCTGCGTCAGTGGATCGCGGAGCTGCCGGAGCGAGGGACGGACACGAAGGCGGGAGCCGGATCCGGACCGGCTCCCGCCCGTACGTGCCCCGACAGGCCGGATGCCGGCAACCTCGGGTTCCCGGTGCCGGGGGAGGGCGCCGGGGAGCCGACGGGGGACCGCCCGCCCGCCGACCTGCGAGAGGCGTATGTCCTTCTGCAGCGGCGAGCGCAGTCCCCGGCCGTGCGGGAGTGGGCGCTGGCCTATGTTCACGGCTGGCTCGGACGGGCCCGGCACCGGATCGACCGGAGCGGGCTGCCACTCCCGAGGGAGTGGCCGGCCGAAGGGCTGCGGCCCTGGCTGGGCACTCAGCACGACCGCCACGCAGCAGAGTTCGCCCGGAGCCAGGAGTCCGAGGAGTCCGGACTGCCCACCCGCGAGCAGCTGATCGAGTCCACGGTCCAGCTGGCTCCCCTCACCATGATCGACGGGGGCTGGCTGCAAGGGTTCACCGATTACCGGCTGGCCTCTTCCCAGGTCGGATTCTCCCTCTTCGAGACCTACTGGGACGAGCTCGGAAACGGCCAGGCCTCTCTCAACCACCCTCTGATCTACCGAGAGCTGGTGGCCGGTATGGGAGTAGAGCTCCCGCCCACCGGTACCGAGGATTTCGCCCGCTGGTCCGGCTTCGAGGACAGCTCCTTCGACCTGCCTGTGCACTGGCTCTCCATCGGCCGTTTTCCGGTCACCTTCGAACCGGAGATCCTCGGTCTCAATCTGGCCATGGAGCTTTCCGGCGTCGGCGGGACGTACCGCCGGGCCCGGCTCGGCCTGCGCAAGCACGGCTTCAGCACCCGGTTCGTGGACATCCACAACACCATCGACAACGTGGCCACAGGCCACTCGGCCTGGGCGGCCGACGCGATCGACAGCCATCTGTCCGCACTGCCTTCCCACAGCTCGCACCGGCACGACGCCTGGCGTCGCATCCGCGAGGGGTACCGCTCGCTCAATCCGCCTCGCACCTTCCCCGCCTGGCTGGCCGACCGCCGTGCCCGGATCACCCACCGGCCACGCTGACCAGCCCTCCCTCAAGCCGTATCCGCTCGTACGCAGAAGAGCGGAACCGCAGGACAGAAAGGAACCGAGTTCGTATGTCGGACCTGGTGCTGGGCCTCTCGGCCTACTATCACGACAGCTCAGCTGCCCTGGTCGCCGGCGGAGTCCCCGTCGCCGCGGCGCAGGAGGAACGATTCACCCGCAAGCGCCACGATGCCGGCTTCCCTTCCCTTGCCGTCCGGTCCTGCCTCGAACAGGCAGGTGTCACCCTGGACGACGTCTCGGCGGTCGCCTACTACGAGGACCCGGCGCTGAAGTTCCGCCGCGTTCTCGCCACCTATCTCGGCGGCGCCCCGCGGGGGCACGCGGCCTTCCGGGAGTCGCTGCCGCAGTGGCTGACCTGGAAGCGGGACGTCACGACGACCCTCCGCCGCGAGTTGGCGGACCTCGGGCTCGGCCGGGTGCCGGAGATCCACCCGCGCCGGCATCATGAGTCCCACGCAGCCTCGGCCTTCTTCCCCAGCCCGTACGAATCCGCGGCCGTGCTCTGCGTCGACGGGGTCGGGGAGTGGGCCACCACCACGCTCTGGCACGGCCGTGGAGACTCCCTGGAGGCGCTCCAGGAACTGCGATTCCCGCACTCCCTCGGCCTGCTCTACTCGGCCTTCACCTATTTCTGCGGCTTCAAGGTCGACTCCGGTGAGTACAAGCTGATGGGCCTCGCCCCGTACGGCACTCCCCGCTACGCCGACCTGATCCGCTCCACTCTGATCGACATCAAGGTTGACGGCTCGTTCCGGCTCGACATGCGGTACTTCGAGTACCTCGCGGGCCAGGTCATGACCGGCCGGGCCTTCGAGAAGCTCTTCGGCGGCCCTCGTCGTACTCCGGAGTCCCCTCTCACCGAGCGCGAGTTCGACCTCGCCGCCTCGGTGCAGGCGGTCACCGAAGAGGTGATGCTCCTGCTGGCCCGCACCGCTCGCGAGCGCACCGGCGAGAACAAGCTGTGCCTGGCCGGCGGGGTGGCACTGAACTGCGTCGCCAACGGCAAGGTCATCGAGGAGGGAATCTTCGACGAGGTCTGGGTGCAGCCCGCGGCCGGCGACGCGGGTGGCGCGCTGGGCAGTGCGCTCGCCGTCGCCCTGGAGCGCGGTGCGACCCGCACCCACATGGGTACCGGCGGCGACGCCATGGCGGGCTCGCTGCTCGGCCCGTCGTTCACCGATGACGAGATCCGGGCGTACCTCGAAGGTGTGGGTGCTGTCTGGACCGAGGCCGGATCCGACGAGGAGCTGGCCGAAACCGTTGCCGGACGGCTCGCTGAGAGCGCTGTGGTGGGCTGGTTCCAGGGACGGATGGAGTTCGGCCCCCGTGCTCTGGGTGCCCGTTCCATCCTGGGCGACCCCCGGGATCCCGCAATGCAGTCGGCCATGAATCTCAAGATCAAGTTCCGTGAGTCATTCCGGCCGTTCGCCCCGTCGGTACTGCGCGAGGACGCCAAGGACTGGTTCGAGCTCGGCCAGGACAGCCCGTACATGCTCGTCGTCGCCCCCGTGGCGCAGTCTCGCCGCATCGAGCCGTCCCCGGCCGCCGGGGACGATGCGGGCCTCGGTCCGCAGGGCCTGGACCTGCTACAGGTCCAGCGTTCCACCATCCCGGCCGTCACCCACGTGGACCACTCGGCCCGGGTGCAGACCGTTGACGCCGACGCCTCCCCCGCGTACCACCGTCTGCTCACCGCGTTCAAGGAACGGACCGGCTGCCCGGTCCTGGTCAACACGTCCTTCAACGTACGGGGCGAGCCCATCGTCCACACCCCCGAGGACGCCTGGACCTGCTTCATGCGCACCGGCATCGATGTCCTGGCCCTCGGCCGCTTCGTACTGGAGAAGAAGGACCAGCCCGCCTGGCAGGAGGACGACGACTGGCGCGAAGCCATCCCCCTGGACTGACCGGGCCCGCCCGGGCGTGTCCCACAGCCGGACGCGCCCGTACGTTCCGCGACCGCTGCTCCTGAAAGGACCGACCGCAGATGCGTCACCCCCTCCTCTCTCTCCTCTTCCTCCTGGTGGTCGTCCCGGCCGGACTGATCGCCCGCCTGGTCAAGGACCCCATGGCCCGGCGCCCCGACCCCCGCGCCGCCAGCTACTGGATCCCCTCCAACAGCCCCGTCACGGGCCGGAAGGACGCCACACGATGACCCTTGCTGAACACCCTCCCAAGGTGCTCGCTTTCGTTGAATCCAATATGACCGGCACCGGAGTGCAGGCCCTTCGGCTCGCCCGCCGCCTCGGCCTGAGCCCGCTCTTCCTCGCGAGCGGGTTCGACCGCTACGAGACCGACCCGGCGACCGCCGCAGCGATACGTGAACTCGCCGCAGACATCGTCCTCTGCGACACCCAGGACGCCGAGGCGGTGGAGAAGCAGCTGCGCGCTCACCGTCTTCCGGTCTCCGGTGTCATGACCGTCATGGAGTACTTCGTCCCCGTCGCCACCGAGGCCGCCCGCAGGCTCGGGCTGCCCGGACTGGACCCTGCCGCGGCCCGCGACGCCCGGGACAAGCTGCGTACCCGGCAGCGATGCGTGGTGGCCGGGGTTCCTGTGCCTCGATTCCACTTCGTGTGCACCGAGCAGGAGGTCGACGCCGCACTTGCCGACACCGGGCTGCCCTGTGTGGTCAAGCCCACGGACGAGTCCGCCAGCATCGGTGTCGTCCTCTGCAGCACACGCCAGGAGACACTTGACGCGGTGGCTGGAATCGCGTCCCGTACGGTCAACTCCAAGGGACAGGCCCGCGTTCCGGGTGCCCTGGTCGAGGAGTGCCTGTTCGGCCCCGAGGTCAGCGTGGAGACCTTCACCTACGACGGAGAGACCCGGGTGCTCGGCGTCACCGACAAGCTCCTCGGTCCCACCCCGCACTTCGTGGAGTTCGGTCACACCTTCCCCTCCCTGCTGGGGAGCCGGGCCGAGGAAGCTGCCCGGCTCGCGGTCTCGGCCCTGGCGGCGATCGGTTTCGACTTCGGCCCCGCACATGTGGAGGCCAAACTGACGCCACGCGGACCTGTCCTCATCGAGATCAACGCCCGCACCGGCGGCGACTTCATCCCCGACCTCGTAGAACACGCCCTGGGCATACCGCTCCTGGAGCAATCCCTCCGTGCACACAGCGGTGAGCGCCCTGACCTCGAACCCGTTCACCGCAAGGGAGCCGCCATCCGCTTCCTCGCCGGCCGTGACGGCACGGTTCGTGACGTCCCCGACGCCTCGGTCCTGGAACGGTTCCCGACGGTCGTCGCACACCGTCTCAAGGCCGTTCCCGGTCGAACCACCACCTGGCCCACCGATAGTCATCAGCGCCTCGGTCACGTCATGACCTGCGCGAAGACCCCAGCCGAGGCCGCGGCGGACGCCGAGGCCGCAGTCGGGCACCTCGCACCGCGCTACTGAGCGCCCCGTCGCAGAACAGCTGACTGCGGGCGAAGCGTTACGACGTGAACGGGCAGGTCGGAGGGGGGTGTGGGAGGCCTCTGCCGCGTCCGTGCCCCGCGGCGGCCCGCGGTGTGGTGTCCGGCACGGTCGGTCCGCTCCCTCCGCGCCCGTCCCGTCCCCGATCCCGTACGGCAGTGGGGATCCGGGACAGGGGCAGCCGCCCGCCAGGCCTGCGGGCCGTGGCGGGAGTGATCCGGGTCTCTGCCTCTGAGGCCGGCCGCGCCGGCACTGTGGTCGGGTCACGGGGACGAACCACTGCCGAACGACCGAGCGAGATGCCATGACAGCGACTGCAGCCGAGAACACGACCCACGCCCGCCGCGCCCGCACGGGCGGCCCCGAGGACGGGCCGAAGGCGCTGGAGCACATCCTGGGCCCGACCCTCGTGGTCGTGCTCGCCATGTCCGTCACCCGGGCCGGACTCATGTGACCTGCGGCTGCCGCTCACGACGGGTGGGGTGGGGCGCCCGCCCGGCACCCCACCCCCGACCCGCCCTGTCGTGCGTGTACCCTGCCAGGGCTAGTTGATGGCCCTGATGAGCTCACCGTCGGCCGTGTCGCCGCTGAGCTCCCAGAAGAAGGTGCCGCCGAGACCCTGCTGGTTCTTGTAGTCCATCTTCGTGGCGATGGTGGCAGGGGTGTCGTAGCTCCACCAGTTGGTGCCGCAGTGGGCGTACGCCGTGCCGGCGACCGTGCCCGTGGCCGGGCAGCTGTTCTTCAGGACCTTGTAGTCCTCCATGCCCGCCTCATACGTCCCCGGGGCCGCCCCGGTGGCCGTCCCGCCGGGCTCCGCCTGCGTGACGCCGGTCCAGCCACGGCCGTAGAAGCCGATGCCCAGCAGCAGCTTCTCCGAGGGGATGCCCAGGTTCTTGAGCTTGGAGATGGCCGCGTCGCTGTTGAAGCCCTCCGTCGGGATGCCCGGGTAGGAGGTCAGCGGGGAGTGCGGGGCGGTCGGCCCCTGGGCCGCGAACGCGCCGAAGAAGTCGTACGTCATCGGGTTGTACCAGTCGAGGTGCTTCGCGGCTCCGGCGTAGTCCACGGCGTCGATCTTGCCGCCGTCCGATCCGTCGGCGGTGATCGCCGACGTGATCAGGTTGCCGGTGCCGAACGTGGTGCGCAGTGCCGACAGAAGGTTGCCGTAGGCGTCCCGGCCGCTGGTGTCGCAGGTCAGGCCGCAGGCGTTCGGGTACTCCCAGTCGATGTCGATGCCGTCGAAGACATCGGCCCAGCGGGGGTCCTCGACCAGGTTGTAGCAGGACTCGGCGAAGGCGGCCGGATTCTGCGCGGCCTCTCCGAAGCCGCCGGACCAGGTCCAGCCGCCGAAGGACCAGATGACCTTCAGGTCCGGGTGCAGCTTCTTCAGCTTGCGCAACTGGTTGAAGTTGCCGCGCAGTTCCTGGTCCCAGGTGTCCGCGACGCCGTCGACGGACTGGTCGGCCGTGTATGCCTTCTCGTAGTCGGCGTAGCTGTCGCCGATGGTGCACTTGCCGCCCTGGACGTTGCCGAAGGCGTAGTTGATGTGCGTGAGCTTGTCGGCCGAGCCCGACGTCTCGATGTTCCTGACGTGGTAATTGCGCTCGTAGACGCCCCAGTTGGTGAAGTATCCGACGACCTTGTCACCGGCGGCGGTGGGGGTGGCTTCGGCGGTTGCCGGTGCGGAGGCGGTGGGGGCCGCACCGGCCGACGAGATCCCGGCGACGCCGAGAAGAGCGGCTCCGAGCGCGGCGGTACAGAGGGTCGCGGCGAGCGCCCGGAAACGGGCGCGGGGACGGTGAAGTCCGGTCATGGTGGCTCCTCGTGGGGGAGGGCTTGGGTGGGGGTGCCGACCGCATCCATCTACTTGGCATGGACGCGATGAGGCAGTGGGGGAGACCGTAGAAGGACTAGACCAGTTGGGTCAATGGTTCGGACCAATTTCCCTGATCAAGGACGCCCGGTACCCGGTGACGCAAGCGCTCCGATCGGGCATACTCAACGCGCCACAGCCGCTGGCCAGCGCCTCTCGTGATCCGAGAAGGCAGGATCGGCTGGGGAGTCATAGATTTCCGGGCATGGCCCGGGACCACCCGGCGGCGCCGCGCACACCCCGCGCGCGCGACCGCCGCAACGCCCGACAGGGAGGAGAGCGCCGTCATGTCCGACAGTGCCCCGCAGCCGGTGGAACGCCGCCTGCCCACCGAGGAATCCCGGCAGCTCATCGAGCTCGTCCGCGACATCGTGTCCAAGGAGATCACTCCCAGGGCGGCGGAGGAGGAGGAAGCGGGCCATTTCCCGCGCGCGGTCTTCACTCTGCTCTCCGAGTCCGGACTGCTCGGACTGCCGTACGACTCCGCACACGGCGGTGGCGACCAGCCGTACGAGGTGTACCTCCAGGTGCTGGAAGAACTGGCCGCGGCCAGGCTCACCGTCGGGCTCGGTGTCAGCGTCCACTCGCTCGCCTGCCACGCGCTCGCCGGATACGGCACCAAGGAGCAGCAGGCCGCTCACCTCCCGGCGATGCTCTCGGGCGGTCTGCTGGGCGCCTACTGCCTCTCCGAGCCGTCCTCGGGCTCCGACGCCGCCTCGCTGCGCACGAAGGCGGTACGGGACGGTGACGACTGGGTACTCACCGGCACCAAGGCCTGGATCACGCACGGCGGTATCGCCGACTTCTACACGGTTCTGGCCAGGACGGGGGCGGAGGGGGCCCGCGGGATCACCGCGTTCCTCGTCCCGGGGGACGTCGAGGGGCTCAATGCGGCCCTACCCGAGAAGAAGATGGGCATGAAGGGCTCGCCCACCGCCCAGCTGCACTTCGACGGTGTACGGATCTCCGGAGACCGTCGCATCGGTGAGGAGGGGCAGGGCTTCGCCATCGCCCTCTCCGCGCTCGACTCGGGGCGGCTCGGGATCGCCGCCTGCGCCATCGGGGTCGCCCAGGCGGCCCTCGACGAGGCCGTCGGATACGCGACAGGGCGACGCCAGTTCGGCCGTCCCATCGCGGACTTCCAGGGGCTGCGCTTCATGCTCGCCGACATGGCCACCCAGATCGAGGCCGGACGGGCGCTCTACCTGGAGGCGGCGCGGCTCCGCGACGCGGGCCTGCCGTTCTCCAGGCAGGCGGCGATGGCGAAGCTGTTCTGCACCGATGCCGCCATGAAGGTGACCACCGATGCCGTCCAGGTGCTCGGGGGCTACGGCTACACCCTCGACTTCCCTGTCGAGCGGCTGATGCGTGAGGCCAAGGTGCTGCAGATCGTCGAGGGGACCAATCAGATCCAGCGCATGGTCATCGCCCGGCATCTCGCGGGTCCCGAGACGCGCTGATCCGAACGGGCCGGTCCGACCACACCGGTGTCGTCGCGATCCGGATCCATTCCTGGTCCTGGCGGCCCGGCAGCGTCCGGCCCGCGCTCTCCCAATGGCGCAGCATGGCCCGGTAGATGGGCGGGTCGGTCGTGTGCGGCACGGGCTGCCGCACCGCTTCCCCGGACGCCGGGCCGGGCTGAGGAACCGATTCTTCGGACGTCGGAGCGGTAAGGCGGCGGCGAACCGGTCCGGCTGTCGAGTGCAGCATGCTCATACAGAGCCAACGCCCGGGCAGGGCGCCGGGTCACTGTCCGGGTGATTCGCGCGCCCGTTCCTCGGGTTCACGGGCCCAGGAGGGTGCACGCAGGGGCCCCGGAGGGTGTAGGTGCCTGTGCCGGCCCCGGAATCGCCCGCTGGAACTGTCCGCACCACGACGGCCCGCCGTCGTGGTGCGGCAGAGATGTACGGCGCAGGGGACGTCAGGCGGCGTGACGCCGTATCTGCGGCACCTGCAGGGGACGCGAGCCAGGACCGCCGGCGTGCGAGAAGGGCTGCATCCGCCAGTCGAGCCCCTGAGGGAGCGTCAGCAGCAGTGCTGTTTCCTGCTCCTGGACATCGAGCGACTCATCGGCCGGACGCGCGTCCGCGGCGGCGCGGCTCGTGCCGGCGCACACGGTGAGGACGAACGGATTCCACGGGGAGGGGCACAGCGCGTGCTCGGGCAGGACGTCCTCGTCCGCCAGCAGGGCGATCGGCTGGGAGCAGTCCGGGCAGATCACCCGGTACATCTCGAATGTGTCGTACGCGTCGGGAGCGGTGTCCTCGTCGGGATCAACGGGCTCCGGTTCGGTACGTCCGGTGAGCTTCAGGCTCTGCATGGGATATTCCCCCCTCGGGTGGGCCGGCAAGGCGCCACGGCCTCGACCACAGCAAGCACTTCCCGTCGGAAGCAGGCGGTAACCGCGAGGCCGTCGGCTACCTACCCGTAAACCTGTGGCATTCGTCACATGCCCCCCGAACATGCTGTTCCGGAGGCTCTACCGCTGTCCTTGGAGGGACCTGGGGCCATAGGTTGATCCGCATGGAGGAGCTGGACCGTCAGATTGTGGAGTTGCTCGTCAAGGACGGGCGGATGAGCTACACCGACCTGGGCAAGGCCACGGGCCTGTCCACCTCGGCCGTTCATCAGCGTGTCCGAAGGCTGGAGCAGCGCGGGGTGATCCGCGGCTATGCCGCGGTCGTCGATCCCGAAGCCGTCGGCCTGCCCCTCACCGCGTTCATCTCCGTGAAGCCGTTCGACCCGAGCGCACCCGACGACATCGCCGAACGGCTCGCCGGCGTCCCGGAGCTCGAGGCCTGCCACAGCGTCGCGGGCGACGAGAACTACATCCTCAAGGTGCGGGTCGCCACCCCCCTGGAGCTGGAGCACCTGCTCACCCGGATCCGCTCGCTGGCCGGCGTCTCCACCCGTACGACGGTCGTTCTCTCCACCCCGTACGAGGCGCGCCCTCCCAGTATCTGAGGCGAGTGCGGACCTGCTCCGAGGCGAGTGCGGACCCGCGTTCCCGGCCGGTGCGGACCTGTGCCGGGGCAGCGCGCCCCTTTGTCGAGGGGGGCGCGGACCGAAGCGGTCCGGGCAGGCGCGAGACTGGTCCCATGACCCAGAGCACCGCCCCCCAGAGCGACCACCGCACCGTGCTGCTGCGCGGTGGAGACGTCCACAGCCCCGCCGACCCGTTCGCGACGGCGATGGTCGTCGAACGCGGGCATGTCGCCTGGGTGGGCTCGGAAGGGGCTGCCGACGCCTTCGCAAGCGGCGTCGACGAGGTGATCGACCTGGAAGGCGCCCTGGTCACCCCGGCGTTCACCGACTCCCACGTCCACACCACGTCGACCGGACTCGCTCTCACGGGGCTGGACCTCTCGGGCGCGCGCACGCTCGCCGAAGCCCTCGGCCTCCTGCGTACGTACGTGAACACCCACCCGGGGGAACGGGTCGTCCTCGGGCATGGATGGGACGCGACGCGCTGGCCCGAACAGCGGCCCCCCTCGCGCGCGGAACTCGACGGGGCGGCCGCCGGCCGGCCGGTCTATCTGCCTCGTATCGACGTGCACTCCGCAGTGGTCACCACGGCGCTCCTGGATCTTGTCCCCGGGGTCACCGCGCTCGCCGGTTACCACCCCGACGCCCCTCTGACCGGCGCCGCCCACCACGCGGTGCGCTCCGCGGCCCACGGCGCCGTCACACCGCAGCAGCGTGCCGAGGCCCAACGAGCCGCGCTGGCACAGGCGGCCTCGCTCGGCATCGGGACGGTGCACGAGTGCGCCGGCCCCGACATCTCGGACGAGGACGACTTCACCGGGCTGCTGAAGATCGCCGCCGAACAGCAGGGCCCCCGCGTCTTCGGATACTGGGCCGAGCGGATCGAGGACGAGAAGGGCGCCGCCCGGATCCGCGAGCTCGGAGCAGTCGGCGCGGCCGGTGACCTCTTCGTCGACGGGTCCCTGGGCTCGCACACCGCCTTCCTCCACGAGCCGTACGCCGACGCCCCGCACACCGGCACCGCCCATCTGGACGCGGCGCAGATCGCGGCACATGTCACGGCCTGCACCGAGGCGGGACTGCAGGCGGGATTCCACGCCATCGGCGACGCCGCGGTCTGTGCGGTCGTGGCGGGCGTACGGGCCGCCTCCGAAACTCTCGGACTCGCCCGGATCCGCGCCGCCAGGCACCGCGTGGAACACGCCGAGATGCTCACCCCCGAGACCGTCGCCGCCTTCGCCGAGCTGGGGCTCACCGCCTCCGTCCAGCCCGCCTTCGACGCGGCCTGGGGCGGCCGTGACGGCATGTACGCCGCGCGGCTGGGTGCGGAGCGGGCCGGCACGCTCAACCCGTACGCAGCACTCCTGCGTGCCGGTGTGCCCCTCGCCTTCGGCTCGGACAGCCCGGTCACCCCGCTGGACCCGTGGGGGACCGTGCGGGCCGCGGCCTTCCACCGGACGCCGGAGCACCGCATCTCCGTACGGGCGGGTTTCACGGCACACACGCGCGGCGGCTGGCGGGCGGTCGGCCGCGACGACGCGGGTGTCCTCGTCCCCGGCGCACCCGCCGACTACGCCGTCTGGCGTACGGGCGAGCTGGTGGTCCAGGCCCCCGACGACAGAGTCTCCCGCTGGTCGACCGACCCTCGTTCCGGCACTCCTGGCCTGCCGGATCTCACCCCTGGGGGTGAGCTTCCCGTCTGCCTGCGCACCGTGGTCTTCGGACAAACTGTCTACGTAAGGCCGAACGAGTGACGTCGGGACATTTCGTACCGCCGATCGAAGCTGCGCCCACTCTGCCGCGACCTGCGGACCCTCGCCGCTGACCAGGTGTTTTGGGCAAAACCCGCAGGTCGACCGGCTGTTGACAGAGAGTGCCCACGGGCCGGTAGGTTCGGCCGGGTCCACCACTGGACGTCCGCCCGGTCAAACCTCCACGCAGTCGTCGAACGCCGCTGGGTCATGGGGCGGTGTGCCGCACCGGCGCACCACCACTGACAGCCAGGTTCAGCGCCCGCGCCTCGGGGGCGAGGGAAGGTTTCGGCCGGACGGCAGGTGCGACCCGGGTGGGGCCCGGAGGTTCAGTAGACAACGGCATTCGGTCGACCCGCAGCCAGCGGGTCCCAGGTCGGCCCGAAGGACGCCGGGCCCCGATCCGCAGTTCTGTCCGTAGTTCCATGCTTCTGTCCGGTACGGCAGGTGCGCCTGGTGACCGCGTCGGAGTCCGGCCGCGGTGCGCTGGATATGGTGTGCACCTGCGTACGGACTTTAAGGGGCAGTAGTGAACGACGGCGGTCAGAGGCAGTTCGGCCCGCTCGGCAGAGTCTTGGTGATCATTCCGACCTACAACGAGGCCGAGAACATCAAGCTGATCACCGCCAGGGTGCGCGCCGCCGTTCCGGAAGCGGACATCCTGGTCGCGGACGACAACAGCCCCGACGGCACCGGCAAGGTCGCCGACGAGCTCGCGGCGGGCGACAGCCAGGTGCACGTTCTGCACCGCAAGGGCAAGGAAGGGCTCGGGGCCGCTTACCTGGCAGGCTTCCGCTGGGGCTCGGACAACGGCTACGGCGTTCTGGTCGAGATGGACGCGGACGGCTCCCACCAGCCCGAGGAGCTTCCCCGGCTCCTGACCGCGCTGAAGGGCGCCGACCTCGTTCTCGGCTCGCGCTGGGTGCCCGGCGGCCGGGTGGTCAACTGGCCCAGGCACCGCGAAATGATCTCCCGCGGCGGCAGCCTCTACTCCCGGATGCTCCTCGGCCTCTCGGTGCGGGACGTCACCGGCGGCTACCGCGCCTTCCGTACGCCGACCCTGGACGGCCTCGGCCTCGAAGAGGTCGCCTCGCAGGGCTACTGCTTCCAGGTCGACCTGGCACGCCGGGCGGTCGAGGCGGGCTATCACGTGGTCGAGGTGCCGATCACGTTCATGGAGCGGGAGATCGGCGACTCCAAGATGAGCCGCGACATTCTGGTCGAGGCGCTGTGGAGGGTCACCGGCTGGGGAATCGCCACCCGGGCGAACAAGGTCCTGGGCCGCAAGACCTCCTGACCTCCTGGCCCGTGGTCGGCGTGGGGCCATGATCACCCTCTTACGCCGCTTGCACGCCCGTACAGGCACACTGGGTGCATGACGACCGGCACACCGCCTCCGAACCGTCCACGGCGCTCACGCGCCCGTACCCTCCTGCCCCTGGGTCTCGCGGCCTGGCTGGTGCTGGAGATCTGGCTGCTGACCGTGGTGGCCGAAGCGTCGAGCGGCTTCACCGTGCTGCTGCTCCTGGTCGCCGGCGCCGTGCTCGGGGCCGTGGTGATCAAGCGGGCGGGGCGGCGGGCCATGCGCACCCTCACCGAGACTTTCCAGCAGATGCCCGGGCAGGCAGGGGCACCGGCGGCCCCGACAGCTGCCCCGCCGGAGAGCAAGGGCAACGGCTTCCTGATGCTGGGCGGCCTGCTCCTGATGATCCCCGGCTTGATCTCGGACGTGGCGGGACTGCTGCTCCTGCTGCCGCCGGTCCGTTCGATGGCCGGACGCTACGTGGAGCGCTCCCTGGAGCGCCGGATGCGGGCGGCGGGTCCGGGCAGCCTTTCGGACGCCTTCCAGCAGGCCCGGATGCACCGGCCGGACGGAAAGGTGGTCCAGGGCGAGGTCATCCGTGAGGACGGCACGCAGGCGCACTCCCGTCCCGACGAGGGCCCCGGCGCGAACCGGCCGCCGCTGACTCCCTGAATCGCAGTGGGCTGTACGGCCGCCCGGGGCCGGACAGCCCGTTACGCCCGAGGCCGGGCAGCTACGCCTGAGGCCGGACAGCCCGTCAAGTGCAGCAAGGCGCACAAAAAGCCGCGGGCCGTGACACATGTTCTGTGTCACGGCCCGTGGCTCTTGATCTGTGCGGTGATGCGCGGTCAGGCAGACTTCCTGCTGTCCCGCGGGTGCACGGCAATGTTCATGGCGCCGGAGCGCAGAACCGCCAGCCTCTCGGCCAGCACTTCCTCAAGCTCCTCGCGGGTGCGCCGCTCCATGAGCATGTCCCAGTGCGTACGCGCAGGCTTGCCCTTCTTCTCTTCGGGGCCATCCCCGTCCACCAGGAGTGCCGTGGCGCCGCACGCCTTGCACTCCCACTCCGGCGGAATGTCCGCCTCTACCGAGAACGGCATCTCAAATCGATGGCCGTTCGGGCATGCGTACTCCACCGCCTGGCGCGGGGCCAGATCGATGCCGCGGTCCGTCTCGTAGCTGGTAACCACGAGTCGCGTGCCGCGGAGAGCTCGCTCACTCATGAATCGTGCCTCCCGGGCTTGTCGCCCACAGGACAAATGTCGCTGTCGTCGTCATCAGGTCAACGTCCGGTCGGCGGTAAAGATTCCCGTTTCCGGTCATGCGTCGCCCGTCGTGCCACTGCTGTATCTGGGTTGAGTACCCATCGGTGCCCGGTTTGTCACCTCTGGTGGAAGTTGTCACCCAACGGTTTGGCTTCTTCCGCTCGCAGTAACGGTCCTCCGGGCAGGCCAAAGGCGTACACTACCGGCCTTTCACTTCAACGTCTAAATCCGGTCCGGCACGGGATTGCCGGCGGCCGCCACCGCTGCCCTCACGGGCACCCGCGCAAGCAGCACGGAACCGAGCGCGAAGAAGATCACCAGGGACAGGATCGCATCCCGGTAGCTGCCGGTCAGCTGATAGCCGAGACCGAACACCAGGGGGCCCAGCCAGCTGAGTCCCCGGTCGCTCATCTCGTACGCCGAGAAGTACTCGGCCTCCTTCCCGCGCGGCACCAGGTGCGAGAACAGAGAGCGCGAGAGCGCCTGGCTGCCGCCCAGCACCAGACCGATCGCGGCCGCCAGCGAGAAGAAGAACACCGGCGCGTCGGCAGGCAGCAGATAGGCGGCGGCAAGGATCAGCGTCCAGACGACCAGCGAGGCGAGAATCGTGCGCTTCGCGCCGTACAGCCGGGCGAGCCGGCCCATCCCGAGCGCACCCGCCACCGCGAGCACCTGGACGAGAAGCACCGCGGTGATCAGGGTCGTCTGGTCGAGGCCCAGCTCCTCGGAGCCGTACACCGAGGCCTGGGAGATCACCGTCTGGATGCCGTCGTTGTAGACGAGATAGGCGAGGAGGAAGGACAGCGTCAGCGGATGGCGGCGCATGTCGCGCAGGGTCGCCATCAGCTGTCGCCAGCCGGAGCCGACCATGCCCTCGCCGCCGGGAGTCACCCGTCGGTCGCGCAGCCGTCGCAGTGGTACGAGGGTGAAGGCGCCCCACCACACACCGGCCGAGGCGAGACAGATCCGGACCGCGTCGGACTCGGACAGGCCGAAGGAGTCATGGCCCGTGTAGAGGACGAGATTCAGGACGAGGACGAGTGCGCCCGAGGTGTACCCGAAGGCCCAGCCGCGGGAGGAGACCGCGTCGCGTTCCTCCGGAGCCGCGATCTGCGGCAGATAGGCGTTGTACAGCACCATCGACACGGAGATCGAGGCGTTCGCCACGATCAGCAGGAACGCACCCAGCAGATAGCGCTCGCCGTCCAGGAAGAACATGCAGGCGGTCGCCGTCGCGCCTACGTACGCCGCCACCGCGAGCAGCGGCTTCTTGCGCCCGGTGCGGTCCGCGGCGGCGCCCGCCACCGGCATCACCAGCACCGCGACCACGACCGACACCGAGACGGCGTACGCGAAGAGCGAGCCGGCCCGCACGGGTATGCCCAGGGGGTGCACGAAGCCGTCCGCGTCGGCGGCGGCCCTGGCTATGGATGTCAGATACGGACCGAGGAAGACCGTGAGGACGCTGGTGGAATAGACGGAACAGGCGAAGTCGTAGAAGTACCAGCCACGTTGCTCCCGAAGCCGGTCCGCGGCCCCGGGGGGCCGTTCCGCCGGACCGGCCGATTCTGCGGTTCCGGTGCTCACGCCGCGCCCCCTAGCTCATGCCGTGCGGACGCGGCCGTACCCGGTGTCAGGCCCAGGCCCCCCGCTCGCTCAGGACCGTGCGCAGCGTCTCGATGTGATCGGTCATGATGCCATCCACTCCGAGGTCCAGGAGCGCCGCCATCCGTTCCGGTTCGTTGACCGTCCAGACATGTACCTGCAGACCGCGTGCGTGAGCCGTACGGACGAAGTTCCGGTCGACCACCCGGATGCCGTTCTGGCTCTCCGGAACCTGTGCGCACACCGCGCCGGTACGGAGCGCCGCAGGAATGCCGTACGAACGCAGCCGCAGGCCGAGCACTCCGCGCACCCCGTAGGAGGTGGCCAGGCGCGGACCCGCGAGGCGGTGCGCCCTGGCCACCCTGGCCTCCGAGAACGACCCCACGCACACCCGGTCCCAGGCGTCGGTCCTGCGGATCAGTTCGATGAGCGGGACGAGGGCGGGCTCCGCCTTGATGTCCACGTTCCAACGGGCATCGGGGAACTCCTCGAGCAGCTCCTCGAAGAGCGGCAGCGGTTCACGGCCCGCCACTCGCGCACGGCTCACCACGCTCCAGGGGAGCTCGGCTATGCGGCCCCGGGTGTCCGTGACCCGGTCGAGGGTGGGGTCGTGGAAGGCCACCAGACGGCCGTCCACGGTCGTGTGAACATCGGTCTCGAAGTAGCGATAGCCCGCATCGGCCGCCCGGCGGAAGGCGTGTGCCGTGTTCTCCATGCCGTCCGCCGCCCCGCCGCGGTGGGCGAACGGAATCGTCGAAGGATGGTCCAGGTACGGGTGGCGTCCAGAATTCGCTGCTGTCACTGCGGAAGTATCGCCCTCTGCGGTGTCCGGTCGGCAACATCCGGGGTGCCCTCGTCCGGCGTGGGGAGGTCGAAGACGCGCAGGAAGAACTGGGCCAGAGGGCCGATCGCCAGGGCGTACAGCACGGTGCCGGCGCCGAGCGAACCGCCGAGCAGGAAGCCGGTCAGCACGACAACCACCTCGATCGCCGTGCGCACCAGCCTGATGGAGCGCCCGGTGAGCCGGTTCAGACCGGTCATCAGCCCGTCGCGCGGCCCCGGGCCGAAGCGCGCCGAGATGTAGAGACCGGTGGCGAGGCCGTTGAGGACGATGCCCGCGGCCATCACCGGGATCCGTGCCCCGAGCCCGTGCACATCCGGTACGAGGGCGAGGGTCGTGTCCATCGCGATGCCGACGGCGAAGACATTGGAGACGGTGCCGAGCCCCGGGCGCTGTCTGATCGGGATCCACAGAAGCAGCACGACAGCGCCGACGATGATGGAGACGACACCGATGGAGATGCCGGTCCGTCGGGCAAGGCCCTGGTGCAGCACGCCCCACGGTTCGAGCCCGAGCCCGGCGCGGACCAGGAGCGCCGCACTCGCCCCGTACAGGGCCAGGCCCACAAAGAGGTGGATCAGCCGCCGCGTGGGACGGGTCCCGCTCCGGGCGGTGGGTTCGGACAAGTGGTGCCCCCTGTGTGGTGGTGTTGGACTGCTGCATGTCACTCTGTGGCGGGGGATTGGCTGCCAACTATGGCCAATCCGAGGAAGGTGGACTGATTTCCATGGCTCAGTGGACTTCGACGGTGGGCGCGGCGCAGCTCGCCCGGCAGCTGCGGGCCCAGCAGCCCCGGCCCGCCGGGCCGGGCACCCGCAAGCCGCCCGCCTACCGCGCCCTCGCCGACGGTGTGCGCCTGCTCGTCCTCGAGGGCAGGGTCCCGGTCGCCGCCCGGCTGCCCGCCGAGCGGGAGCTGGCCATCGCTCTTTCGCTCAGCCGGACCACCGTCGCCGCAGCGTACGAGGCGCTGCGTGCCGAGGGGTTCCTGGAGTCCCGCCGAGGGGCGGGCAGCTGGACCGCTGTCCCGGCGGGCAACCCTCTGCCCGCCCGCGGTCTCGAACCCCTTCCCCCGGAGTCGCTCGGCTCGATGATCGATCTGGGCTGCGCCTCGCTGCCGGCCCCGGAGCCCTGGCTGACCCGGGCCGTCCAGGGCGCCCTGGAGGAGCTTCCGCCCTACGCGCACACGCATGGCGACTACCCGGCTGGCCTGCCCGCACTGCGGCAGATGATCGCCGACCGCTACACCGGATGCGGCATCCCCACCATGCCGGAACAGATCATGGTCACCACCGGGGCGATGGGCGCCATCGACGCGATCTGTCACCTCTTTGCCGGGCGTGGCGAGCGCATCGCGGTGGAGTCCCCGAGTTACGCCAACATCCTGCAGCTCATGCGGGAGGCCGGTGCCCGGCTGGTACCGGTGGCCATGGAAGAGGGGCTCGGCGGCTGGGACATGAACCGCTGGCGCCAGGTCCTGCGGGACGCCGCGCCCCGGCTGGCCTACGTCGTCGCGGACTTCCACAACCCCACCGGGGCGCTGGCCGACGAGCAGCAACGGCGCGCCCTGGTCGACGCGGCCCGCTCCGCGGGCACGGTGCTGGTGGTCGACGAGACCATGAACGAGCTGTACCTGGACGCCGATGTGGAGATGCCGCGCCGGGTGTGCGCCTTCGATCCGGCCGGCAGCACCGTCCTCACCGTCGGATCGGCGAGCAAGGCCTTCTGGGCCGGAATGCGGATCGGCTGGGTACGGGCGGCCCCGGACGTCATCCGCAGCCTGGTGGCGGCACGCGCGTACGCGGACATGGGCACTCCGGTGCTGGAACAGCTCGCCATCAACTGGCTGATGCGCACCGGCGGCTGGGAGCAGGCGGTGGCGGTCCGGCGCGATCAGGCACGGGGGAACAGGGACGACCTGGTGCGGGCCCTGCGCCGGGAACTCCCGGAGTGGGAGTTCGAGGTGCCGCGCGGAGGGCTCACCCTCTGGGTGCGCACGGGCGGGCTCTCCGGATCGAGGCTGGCTGTGGCCGGCGAGCGGGTCGGCGTACGAGTGCCTTCGGGGCCCCGGTTCGGGGTCGACGGGGCGTTCGAGGGCTATGTGCGGCTGCCGTTCACGGTGGGCGGTCCGGTGGCGGACGAGGCGGCGCTGAGGCTGGCCGCGGCGGCGGAGCTGGTCGGGTCCGGCGCGAGTGCGGGAGCCGAGGCACCACGGACGTTCGTGGCCTGAGGCCCCCGGACGTCTGCGGCTCGGGGCCCGGTGCCGCCCGTGCCTCGGGGCCGCGGGACGTCACCCCTCGGCGACGGCCGGCGCCGTGATCAGCGGATCCGGGTGTACGGGTACGGGCTCGGCGACGTCGGCCGCCGACGAGCCCTGCTCCACCGGAGACCGCCCGCCCGGCAGCAGGTCGAGCACTGCCTGCCGGTGCGCCTCGCTCGTCGCGTCGTCGTACGGGTCCGGTGCCGCCGGGACCTGGAGCCGCAGGACCGGGCCGGTGCCCATTCGGGCATAACCCCGGCCCGGCGGTACGTCCTGGGTCGGGGTGGTGTGGGGCTGGGCGCCGAGCACGGTCTCGATCTGCTCGTGCGTGGCGGGGCCGAGGACGGCGCGGGCCCGGGTGTGGGTCCTCACGGTCTCGGTGAGCGCGTCCATGCTGTCGAACTGGTCCGCGACGACGACCGTCACCCCGGCCGCACGGCCGTGTCGCAGCGGCACCTGGAGGAGTTCCTGCGGATCGGGCCTGCCGTCGGCTGCCGCCAGGTGCCCGAGCGCGCTGGGGCGGTCCAGCAGGATCCAGAGAGGGCGCTTGATGTCCTCGGGTTCGGGGTGGCCGGCCTGGCGCGCCCGGTTCGCGGCGATGAGCCGCCGTTCCGTTTCGTGCGCGGCCCATTCGAGCGTGGCCAGGGCCCCGGCCAGGCCGCACTCGACGGCGAGGACTCCGTCGCGTCCTGTCAGGCAGCCGTACTCACCGGTTCCGCTGCCTTCGACGATGAGGACGTCGCCGTGCTGAAGAGCCTGCAGGGCAATGGACCGCAGAAGCGTCGTCGTGCCGCTGCCGGGATGCCCGACGGCCAGCAGGTGCGGTTCCGTGGAACGGGCTCCGGTCCGCCAGACCACTGGAGAGGCGTCCCGGGTCACGTCACCGTCCACCACCGGAACGGTGCGCTGTACCGCGTCGGCGTCGGTGAAACCCAGCACGGTCTCGCCTGGGGCGGTGACGAAGCGCTGGGCGGCGATGGTGGTGGGCAGTGCTTCGAGCACGGTCATGAGGACGTGGTTGTTCTCCTCGTCCCAGGTGAAGTGGTACTCGCGGCCCCGGCCCGACTTGGCGTGGAGGACCTGCTCGACGCGGGTCCGGGAAGCGGCCTCGCCGTCCGTGAAGTACGCCGGGTAGCTCACCTGGAGCCGGGTGAGACGGCCGTTGCCGTCGAACGCGTACGAACGCGCGAAGGCCTTCTCCCAGTCGCCGCCGTGGGAGAACAGCGGACTGGGGTCGTCGGCCACGCAGAAGTGGGGCACCAGCGCCTCGTACAGCGCCTGCAGCCGCGCGGTCTCCGTCTCGCCGGGGCCGGCCTTCACCGGGGTGCTTTCCCGTCCCTTCCACGCGGCAGCGCCCATCACCGAGATCAGGGCCAGCAGGGGCCCGTAGGGGATGAGCGCCACCACCAGAACGCAGGCCGCGAAGAGGAACAGGCCTTGCCCGCGCCGGTCCTTGGGCGTCGCGGCCCACTTCTGCCGTCCTGCTCCCGCCAGCAGCCGCAGACCACGGGTGACCATGATCAGCGGATGGAGGACGTCGGTGGCGTTGTCGGCGGCCGTGCGCGCGAGCTCGCGACTGCGAGTGATCGAAGCGCTGCCGCTGCTCAGAATGCGGGGGAGTGGTCGCCGGGCCACGTCGGTCTCCTGAGAGGTGGGAGCGGGATGGGAGCGTCAGAACTTGATCCCGCTCAGCATGCTGGCGAGGCTCGCGCCGCCTGCTGTGATGCTGGGCGCGATGGCGGTTCCGGCCAGATAGAAGCCGAACAGGGCGCAGATGAGGGCGTGGGATGCCTTGAGCCCGTCCTTCTTGAAGAACAGGAAGACGATGATGCCGAGCAGTACCACGCCCGAGATGGAGAGGATCATGAGCAGTTCTCCTGGTTGAGGGGACAGTCACCATGAGTACTTCCAGGATCACAAGATGTATCTATACGATAAAAGGTGCAATTGGGTGAAAGTCTGAGGTTTTCACTCGACTGGGGGGCGAAAAGTGGTTGCCCGAGCGGAACGGTCCTGGGGGCGGCGCCGAAAAGGACGCCACTCGCTGTGATCTTTTGCCGCATCCGGGCACGCTCATGTCGGCACCGGACCAGTACCCTGTCGATTCACTCGTACGGCCCCCGCCGTACTCCCACCAGGTCGGCAACGGCGACCAGCGGCTATGGAAGGCGGTCCGTCCGATGAGCGAAACCCCCGATCCCGAGGTGGTCGAGCTGGCGACCAAGGTCTTCGACCTGGCCCGCCGGGGGGAGGCCGACGCGCTCGCTGCCTATGTCGACGCCGGCGTGCCCGCGAACCTCACCAACGACCGGGGCGACTCGCTGCTGATGCTCGCCGCGTACCACGGGCACGCCACGGCCGTCACTGCCCTCGCCGGCCGTGGCGCCGACCCGGACCGTGCCAACGACCGGGGGCAGACCCCGCTCGCCGGAGCGGTCTTCAAGGGGGAGCGCAGTGTGATCGACGCCCTCCTCGCCGCAGGAGCCGATCCGGCCGCCGGAACGCCGTCCGCGGTGGACACCGCACGCATGTTCGGCAAGGGCGACCTGCTGGAACTCTTCGGTGCGCGCTGAGACACCGCCCGGACCGCCGGCTGACCGGTGCGCCGTAAATGTGGTCGCGTCGGCGAAATGGCTGGGTCATCATGACGTCGCGGGTCCGCTCAGGACCACCGACGAGAGGCAGAGGAAGATGAGCACCAGGCAGAAGACGGCGGTCGGCCGATCATGTTGCTGCGCGGCCTAGTGCCTCCCAGGCACTTGGAACAGCACAGTCCCGGTTGCGTCGACAGCTTGATGTGAGGCTTTCCCCATGTTTGATCCGTTCATAGCGCCGAGCGGCACCCTGCTCGGCCTGTTGCAGAGGGGCCGCGGCGACGGCACGCTCCACGCACTCGCCGCACCGCGCCCCGAGGCTCTCGCGGCTCTCAACCACTGCGTTCTGAGCGATCCGCGTCACGACTGGCAGGTTGAGAACCGCTCCCTCTACTACGCACGCCTGTATCTCGATCTCGACGGCGGCATCGAGGAGATCGAGCGGCATCTGTGGGACCCCGAGGACCACCTCGACACCGAGGACTCACGCACCGGCCTGGCACTCTCCGTGCTCGGCCACCTCGCCTCCTACGGACGCGACGACGCCCTCGCGCTGCTCCGGCGCTACGCCGCCACCGGGACCAACTGGGCCTGGGCACTCGACGAGCTGGCCCTGCGCGACGACGACGCCGGACTGCGCTCACTCGCCGTGCCCGTACTCGGCCGGTTCCCCGCCACCCCGCAAGGCAATGCCGAGCTGGCTGCCGCCGTACGGGACGCGTTCGAACCGCGGCCCTGGCGGTTGTGGGCCGACGACTCGCGCGAAGCGGTCGGAGCCCGTGTCCGGGCGGCGACCGAACAGGGCTCGTTCGACCGGTGGCAGCGGCAGATGCGGCCCGGCGGTCCCCGCCCCGGCTGGAGTGTCCAGGCCGTTTTCGACTGGGCCCAGGAGGGGCTGGAGCGCGGCAGCGTGCTCCATGTACCGGCGGCCCGCTGCCTCTCCGCCGTCGCGGGCGCCGACGACAGGCCGCTGATCGTCGAGGCGGCCCGCAGCGGCTTCGACGGCGCACGCTGTGCGGCCCTGCACTACCTCGCCGAGGCCCAGGACCCGGCCGTGCTCGAACTGATCGAGCAGGCAGCCCTCAGCCCTTCACCCATCGTCGCCGAGGCGGCCGTGGCCGCGTTCGAGCGCATGTGCGGGGATGCGGCGGTGAACCGGGCCCGGCGTTGGGCGCACCGTCCCGACGCCCTCGGAGCGTCGGCCGCTGGAGTGCTCGCCTGCCGCGGCGGCGCCGAGGACGCCCCGCTCGTCCTCGCCGCTCTGCGCGAGGCCGTACGGGGGGACGGCCCCGACGCCCAGCACCTGTGGACCCTCGTCGACGGCACGGGCCGCCTCGGCATCGCCTGCGCCGCTCCCGTACTGCGCCACGTCTACCGCGAGACGTCCTCCTCGCACCTGCGAGGACGGGCGGCCCGCGCGCTGGCCGCAACCGACCCCTCCTTCGCCACCGGCTTCGCGGTCGAATGCCTCTGGGACTGCGAGGAGACGACCCGGGAACTCGCCGCACTCCACGCGGAGACCGCGGACATCAGGGTTGCCGAACGCCTGCGGCGGCTGGCCGCCGACCCGGCCGAGGAAGCCGAGGTGCAGACGGCTGTACGCAGCCGGATCGGACCGGACGCTCCCGCAGTCTGACCCGGGGCGCGGTGTACCGCGCCGAGCCCGGGATGCCGCGTGCCGGGGGCACGCGGCGCAAGAACTCATAGGACGTTCCCCGGGCGGAAAGATCCAAGTCGGCAGAGCCACGCCCGGCGCGGCGACAACACGGGTATGCGTGTCGTCATCGTCACCGAATCCTTCCCGCCCGACGTCAACGGTGTGGCCCACTGCACCCTGCAGACCGCACGGCATCTCGCCGCCCGCGGCCACGAACCGCTCGTCATCGCCCCGGCAGCCGCCGGGACAACGTCCTCCGCCGCCTCCACCGACCCCGCGTACGCCGGTGCACCCTGCCCCGTGGTGCGCGTCCCCTCCCTGCCCCTGCCCGGCTACCCGCAGGTCCGGGTAGCGCTTCCCAGCCGGCGGCTCGCCGCCGCGCTCACGGGGCACCGTGCCGAGCTCGTCCACCTGGCGGGACCCTTCGTCCTCGGCGTACGGGGGATGGCGGTCGCCACCCGGCTGGGGCTGCCGGCCGTGGCCGTCTACCAGACCGACCTGGCCGGTTACGCCCGCACCTATCTGGGCACCGGTGAGAACGCCGCCTGGCGCAGGATGCGCGCCGTGCACAGTGCGGCCGACCTCACCCTCGCCCCCTCCACCGCCGCTCTGCGCGATCTCACCGACCACGGAGTGCCCCGGGTGAGGCTCTGGCCGCGGGGCGTCGACACCGTACGGTTCCGCCCCGGCCTGCGGGACGAGGAGCTGCGCCGCACTCTCGCCCCCGGCGGGGAGAAGCTCGTCGGGTACGTCGGGCGGCTGGCTCCGGAGAAACACGTCGAACTCCTTGCCGGGGCCTGCACACTGCCCGGCGTCCGGGTCGTGGTCGTCGGCGACGGACCGAGCGAGGCATCACTGCGCACGGCGCTGCCAGGAGCCGTCTTCCTGGGGCGGCGGACGGGGGAGGAACTCGCGCGGATCTTCGCCTCCCTGGACGTGTTCGTGCACACAGGTCCGTACGAGACCTTCTGCCAGACCGTGCAGGAGGCCATGGCCTCCGGCGTCCCCGTGATCGCCCCGGCGGCGGGCGGTCCGCTCGACCTCGTCGACCACGGGCGCACCGGGGTGCTCGTCCCACCGCACGACCCAGGGGCCGTACGGGCAGCGGTCGGCGCGCTCGCTGCGGACCCTGCGCGCGCCGAGGCCTACGGCAGGACCGCACGGGCCACGGTCGAGGGCCGCACCTGGGAAGTGGTCGGCGACCAGCTGCTCGGCCACTACGACGAGGTCCTTCGCGGCCGGACGGCGGTGGCCGCGTGAACGGCCGGGCCGAGGGAGCCCCGGGCGGGCTCAGAATCGTGCGCCTGGCGAACTTCGTCACCCCGGCCTCGGGCGGTCTGCGCACCGCACTGGACGAGCTCGGCCGCGGCTACCGCGCGGCCGGGCACGAGCCCGTGCTGATCGTCCCCGGAGCCTTTGCGAGCGACCTGCGCACCCCGCAGGGCCGCGTGATCACCCTGCCCGGGCCGGTCCTGCCGGGCACCGGTGGCTACCGGGTGCTGACGAACCGCAGGAGACTGCAAGGCCTCCTGGAGGGTCTGCGTCCCGACCGGCTGGAAGTGTCCGACCGGACCACGCTGCGATGGACGGGGGAGTGGGCCCGCCGTGCCCGGGTGCCCGCGGTCATGGTGTCCCACGAGACGGCCGACGGAGTCCTGCGCACCTGGGGCGTTCCCCCGGCAGCGGCGGGACGGACTGCCGACCGTCTCAACGCGCGCAGCGCCCACGCCTACGCCCGGATCGTGTGCACCACGGAATGGGCGGAGCGCGAGTTCGTACGGATCGGTGTGCGCAACGTGGTGCGGGCCCCGCTCGGAGTGGACCTGCGCCGGTGCCGTCCGGACCGCCGCAGCGGGACGCTGCGCGCCCGTCACGTCGTCGGCGACGCCGTGCTCCTGCTGCTCTGCTCACGGCTCTCTGTGGAGAAGCGGCCGGGCCGCGCACTGGACGCACTGGCGGCGCTGCGGTGCCAAGGGGTGCCCGCCGCCCTGGTCGTGGCAGGTGACGGGCCGCTGCGGGCGGGGCTGGAGGGCAGGGCCCGGGCGGAGCGGCTGCCGGTCGAGTTCCTGGGCCACGTACGCGAGCGCGCGCACCTGGCGGATCTTCAGGCGACGGCAGACCTCTGTCTGGCGCCGGGCCCCGCCGAGACGTTCGGCCTGTCGGCTCTGGAGGCACTCGCCTGCGGTACCCCGGTCGTCGCGAGCGGCAGCTCGGCCCTGCCGGAGGTGGTCGGCGACGGCGGCCTTGCCGCCGCGGACACGGGTGAGGCGTTCGCCGCCGCGGTACGGGAACTCCTGGCCCGCCCCGAGCGGGAGCGCAGGGCGGCGGCGCGGGCGCGGGCCGAACTCTTCGGCTGGGACCGCTCGGTGGCCGCGTTCCTGGCCGCCCACGACGTCCCCGAACGGCGCGGAGTGCTGGGGGCGAGGCCATGAGCGGGCCGGCCGGCCTCCACGCGACGGCCGGGCGTGCAGCGCCCGAAGCCGGCGGCGCGGCCCGCTCGACCCTGCGGTTCGCCGCACTGGGGGACTCGCTGACCGAAGGAATCGGGGACCCGGTTCCGGGCGGCTGGCGGGGCTGGGCGGCCCTGCTCGCCGAGAGCCTCGGCGACGGGGAGCGGGACGTGGAGTTCCGTAACTTCGCCGTCGCCGGCTCACTGTCCGGCGATGTCCGCGATCACCAGGCAGCGGCGGCGGCAGCGTTCCGGCCCGATGTCGCCTCGGTCGTCGTCGGCGTCAACGACACTCTGCGCCGCTCCTTCGACATCCGGCTGCTCGCCGGGCGGCTGGACGAGATCTGCGCAACTCTGGCCTCGGGCGGAGCCGTGATCCTGACAGCGTGTCTGCCCGATCCCGGCACGGCCCTGGGGCTCCCTGCCCCCTTGCGTGACCCCCTGGCGCGGCGGCAGCGCGCGGTGAATGCCGTGGTGCACGCACTGTCCGCCCGCTACGACGCCGTACATCTCCACGCCGCGGACCGGACCTGGGTCGAGGACCGCTCCCTGTGGAGCGTGGACCGGCTCCATCCGGCCGAGCGGGGACACCGGAAACTGGCAGCCGGATTCCACCGGCTGCTCGCCGACCGGGGCCTCGCCCTGGGCGCCCCGCCCGGCCCCGAACCGCAGCAGCCGCCTCCCACACGTGCCGCTGCGGCACTCTGGCTGATCACGGAGGGCACCGGATGGCTGGCCCGCAGAAGCACGGATCTGCTGCCCCAGCTGCTGGGGCTCGCGGTGGCCGAGATCCGCCACCGGGTACGCGGCACGAGCGGACAGCTGGACAACCGGGCCGAGCAGACACTGCTGGAGGCACTCGCCGATGTCACGCACGCGCCGTCCCTGCGGGGGGTCGTCCCCCGCGCCAGAATGGAGGGATGACCGGACGCTGGGAGTTCTGGATCGACCGTGGAGGCACCTTCACCGACGTGGTGGGACGCGACCCCGACGGGCGGCTCGTCTCCCGCAAACTCCTCTCGCACGATCCGGACCGCTACCGCGACGCCGCCGTTGCCGGAATCCGGCAACTGCTCGGCCTCGGCCCCCGCGACCCGGTCCCCGCCGACCGGGTCGCGGGCGTCAAGATGGGCACCACCGTCGCCACGAACGCGCTCCTGGAGCGGCGGGGCGAGCCGACCGTCCTGGTCATCACGGAAGGCTTCCGGGACGCCCTGCGGATCGCGTACCAGAACCGGCCGCGCCTCTTCGACCGGCACATCCTGCTTCCCGAGGCCGTGTACGACCGGGTGATCGAGGTCCCCGAGCGGATCGACGCCGGCGGCCGGACCGTGAAACCCCTCGACCGCACCGCGGTGGCCGAGCAGCTGGCAGCGGTCCGGGACGACGGGATCGTCAGCGCCGCGGTCGTACTCATGCACGGCTATCGCCACCCGGACCATGAAATTGCCGTCGCGGAGGCGGCCCGGGAAGCGGGCTTCACCCAGGTCAGCTGTTCGCACGAGGTCAGCCCACTGATCAAGCTGGTGCCACGCGGCGACACCACGGTCGTCGATGCCTACCTGTCGCCGATCCTGCGCCGGTACGTCGACGAGGTGGCCGGCGAACTGAGCGGAATCCGGCTCATGTTCATGCAGTCCAACGGCGGACTGCGTGAGGCGGCGCACTTCCGGGGCAAGGACGCGGTGCTCTCCGGCCCCGCCGGGGGCGTCGTCGGCATGGTGCGTACATCCGAACAGGCGGGATACGACCGGGTCATCGGATTCGACATGGGAGGGACATCCACCGATGTCTCCCACTACGCGGGCGAGTTCGAGCGGGAGTTCGGCACCCAGGTGGCAGGAGTGCGGATGCGCGCACCCATGATGAGCATCAACACCGTTGCCGCAGGCGGTGGATCGGTGCTGCATTTCGACGGCCGGCGCTACCGGGTCGGCCCCGATTCTGCGGGCGCCGACCCCGGCCCCGCCTGCTACCGCAGGGGCGGGCCGCTCACCGTCACCGACGCCAATGTGATGCTCGGCCGGGTCCAGGCCGCGTACTTCCCGGCCGTCTTCGGACCGGCCGGCGACCAGCCGCTCGACGAGGAGATCGTGCGTGAGCGCTTCGGCGCGCTCGCCGAAAGGGCCGCATCCGTCACGGGGCAGCCCCGGACCGCGGCGGAGACCGCCTCGGGTTTCCTTGAGATCGCCGTTCTGAACATGGCGAACGCCGTCAAGAAGATCTCCGTCCAGCGAGGCCACGACATCACCCGCTACGCACTGACGACGTTCGGCGGCGCGGGCGGCCAGCACGCCTGTGCCGTCGCCGACGCCCTGGGCATCGACACCGTCCTCGTGCCGCCGCTCGCCGGTGTGCTCTCCGCCTACGGCATCGGTCTGGCCGATGCCACAGCGATGCGCGAACGGTCGGTCGAGGCCGAACTGCACGAAAAGACCAGGGCCGGGGTGGACGACCTCTGCGACGAGCTGGCATCGCGCACCCGTGCCGAGCTCCGCGCGGAATCCATCCCCGACTCAGCCATCGGCACCCGGGCACGGGTCCTCCTGCGCTACTCCGGTACGGACACGAGCATGCCCGTCGCCCTCGGCGCGGTGCCCGCCATGACCGAGGAGTTCACGGCCGCCCACCGGGCCCGCTACGGATTCACCATGGACAAGCCCCTGGTGGTCGAGGCGGTCTCGGTGGAGGCGACTGCCGCAGCCGGACCGCACGTCCCCCACCGGGTCTCCACGGCCGCGCGGGAGCACGCGCTGCAACCGCTTCTGAGCGTAAGGATGTTCACCGCCGGCCGATGGCAGGACACTGCGCTGTACCGCCGGGGCGAACTGTGCCTGTCGGACACCGTGACCGGTCCGGCGATCCTCACCGAGGACGATTCCACCACCGTCGTCGACCCGGGCTGGCAGGCCACGGCAGGCGCGGCCGGGCACCTCGTACTGAGCCGCGTGCGCCCCCGCCCCGAGCGGACCGCCGTCGGCACCCGGGTGGACCCGGTCATGCTGGAGGTCTTCAACAACCTCTTCATGTCGATCGCCGAACAGATGGGCATACGGCTGGAGAGCACCGCGCACTCCGTCAACATCAAGGAGCGTCTGGACTTCTCGTGCGCGCTGTTCGACGCGGACGGCAGCCTCGTGGCCAATGCACCGCACATCCCGGTGCACCTGGGCTCCATGGGGGAGTCCATCAAGGAGGTGCTGCGGCGCAACCGGACCTCCTTGCGCCCCGGCGATGTGTACGCCATCAACGATCCGTACCACGGAGGCACGCATCTGCCCGATGTCACCGTCGTGACACCCGTGTTCGACGAGGAGGGCGGCCCGGAGACCCGGCTGCGCTTCCTGGTGGCGTCGCGCGGACACCATGCCGAGATCGGCGGCATCACCCCCGGGTCCATGCCGGCCTTCAGCCGTACGATCCACGAAGAGGGCGTTCTGTTCGACAACTGGCTGCTCGTGCGCGACGGAAGGTTCCGGGAGGCGGAGACCCGGGAGCTGCTCACGACCGCCGCGTACCCCTCACGGGACCCGGACACCAATCTCGCCGATCTGCGCGCCCAGATCGCGGCCAACGAGAAGGGCATCGCGGAACTGCGCTGCATGATCCGCCAGTTCGGGCACGACGTCGTCGGGGCGTACATGGGCCACGTCCAGGACAACGCGGAGGAGTCCGTGCGCCGGATCGTCGCCGGGCTGCACGACGGCTCCTGCCGCTACGAGACCGACAACGGGGCCGTCATCGAGGTGGCGGTGACGGTGGACCGCGAGGCACGCACCGCCGTCCTCGACTTCACCGGTACCTCCCCGCAGCAGTCCGGCAACTTCAACGCCCCGAAGTCGGTGGTCATGGCCGCCGTCCTGTACGTCTTCAGGACACTGATCGATGACGACATCCCCCTGAACAGCGGCTGCCTCGTACCCCTGGAGGTACGCGTCCCGGAGGGGTCCATGCTGGCGCCGGTCCACCCGGCGGCGACCGTCGCGGGCAATGTGGAGACCTCCCAGGCCGTGACCGGCGCCCTCTACGCGGCACTGGGCGTCCAGGCCGAGGGATCGGGCACGATGAACAACCTGACCTTCGGCAACGACCGTGTCCAGTACTACGAGACGGTCGCCAGTGGATCGGGCGCCGGTGACGGCTTCGACGGCACCGACGCCGTGCAGACCCACATGACGAACTCCCGGCTCACCGACCCCGAGATCCTCGAGTGGCGCTACCCGGTGCTCCTGGAGAGTTTCGGCGTACGGGAGGACAACGGCGGCAAGGGCCGGTGGCACGGGGGCGCGGGGGTGGAACGCAGAATCCGCTTCCTCGAGCCCGTGACCGTGGCCCTGCTGTCCGGACACCGCCGCGTGGCGCCGTACGGCATGGCCGGCGGTGGTCCGGGCGCGCTGGGCAGCCAGCACATCGAGAGGGCCGACGGCACGACCGTCACACCGCTGGACGGCTGTGACACCGCCGAGCTCGACACCGGGGACGTGCTGGTCCTGCGTACCCCGGGCGGCGGCGGCTACGGGCCCGGGCAACCGGTCGCTTCTGCGCCGTTTCGACCGTTGTCGGTGTGAGGACCTAATCTGTTCAGCGTGACTTCGCCTGCCTGCACGGACACTGCTGCGTCCCAGCTCAGCACGGGACCGCGGCCTGCCGCGGGCCCCGCTGCCGATGAGGGGCTCTCGCGTCGGCTGCGCGCGCTCGCCTGCACCGCCCCGCTGCACGACCTCGATGTGCGCAAGACGAATCTCGCCGGCGAGTACACGGTCTACGCGATGGCCGAGGTCGCCCTCGCCGCGATCGACCTGGTCACCCTGAACATGGACTTCGACACGGGCGCCGACCACGACCAGATAGTGGCCAGACTCCTCCCGCGGGTCGGAGCCCAGGCGCCGCGCCGCCCCGTCGCCGAGCACGAGCGGGTCGCGCGCTGGGTGCTGGAGAACCTGATCAACGTCGGCAGCGTGGACCGTGGCTTCCGCGCGGTGTACGGCACCTTCGGCCCCGACGGGGTGTACGTCCGCAGGGACTACGACTTCAAGCTCATCGAAGAGGTACCCGGCCACGGCGGCAGCCTCTACCTCCGTGCCACCGACGAAGCGGTCAACGTCCTGGTCGGTGCCCTGGACACGGACGTCACCAGCGCCCAGATCGCCGCCGAGGTGAAGCTGGAGGTCCTCATCAGCCGGGGCCGCCTGGCCGACGCACAGCTCGCCGCGGAGCAGGCCCGCTACCGCACCGTGCAGTACGCGCAGACCCTCCGCAGGACGCTGGAGGCGACCCGGCGCAACGTGCGCGCCGTCGACTGGCTCAACGCCGTTCCGGACATGATCACCGAAGCGCTGGACCACGTCGCCGACCGCTACCGCCACGAGAACGCGATTCTCACCAACATCCGCAAAGCCAGGGACGAGGCGGAGGACCCCGAACACAAGCGGCGCGCCGCCGAGCTCGTCGACATCGTGAAGGACTGCATCCGCCGCCACACCCAGCTGCAGTCCAGGCTCCTGGAGGCCGGGCCGCTCTTCCGCGCCGAGCAGGACCGGCAGGCGTTCGCCGCCCCCACGGCCCGGGTGGGCCTCGATCTGTACGGACAGCTCGTCGTCCCCTTGCTGCCGCTCCCCGTCGAACAGGCCACCAGGGCCACCGACGCGTTCTTCACGCATGGGACCGGACTGCGCACCCCCACCTCGGTTCGCATCGGCGACCTCGTCGACATGCTGTTCACGCCGCCGGTGGAGCGTGAGCACCTGGGCGCGGAGATGCCCGAGCCCGACCTCATCGCCACCCCCGACGACAGCCGGTTCAGCGAGGAGCAGCTCGCGAGCGCCATGGAGCTGCTCGATCTCGAGCACGACGCCCCCCGCCGGCTCTCGGGGCTCCTCGCCGAGGCCCGGCTCCGTGATCCGGATCTGCCCTACCTGGTCGCCCTGCTGTCGGTCCACGCGGCGAGCCCCCCGGTCGGCACCGCCTACCGCCAGGGCGAACGGCGACTGCTGTTCGCCGTCGACGACGGCACCCAGCTCGACGACCCGGAATTCGGCGGCGCCGACCTGATAGTGGGCATGGCCCTGCTCGACGCTGCCGGCATGGCCGCCGACCGGAAGGAGGCCTCGTGAGGGTCCCCGGAACGAGCGCTTCGGGAATGAGAGTCCCCGGAACGAGGGCTCCGGGAATGAGAGTCCCCGGAACGAGAGCCCCCGGAACGAGGGCTTCCGCAGCGAAGGCCCCCGAACCGGGCCGGCAGACCAGGACCCGCACCACCCTGCGGCAACGTGAGCGCAGCACCCGCACCGAGGAGCCACAGCAGTGAGCGAGCAGCACGCCGAGTACACCGATGGGTGGGGCGACCCGTCCACCACGCACACGGCCGACACCGCACCGCCCGCCGCTCCCGCCGCCGTCACCCCGGCAGACGCGGCCGACGCTGCGCGGCTCGTCTCCTTCGGACTGCAGCCCAAGCTGATGCCCGCCCGTGACGCCGAGTACGCCGAGCTGCTGCGCCGATACCGGGAAGAGCCGGCCTTCGCCCGGCTCGCCGATGCCGTCGCCACCGGGCTCGGACTTGTCGTCCTGGAGGTCTCCACCCGCGCAGGCATGGCAGTGACCGCCGACGAGGACTCGGTATTCGCCGTGCGCATGGGGGACTACGCCCGGCGCGCGTCGTCCGATGCCGCCGACCGCTTCCTGCACGGCCTCGCCCACCTCGCCGTCGCCACCATGGCATTTCCCCGGCCCGAGGACCTCGCGGACGACGCCTACATCGGCCGCATCACGGTCAACGGGGTCGACGCCTTCGTCCGCCAGGCCTGCCACCGTCTGGAGGAGCTGGCCGAGGAACAGGGCGACAACACCGATCCGGCCTCCGACGCCCCGGGGCTGGAATCCGGCTGGCGGGTCTACGCCCGCCGCAGTGCCACAGGGGCGACGAAGGACGCACGGCGGCTCGCAGGATCCACCACCGGCATCATCGGCAAGGCCGTAGCCTTCCTCACCGAGTCGGGCTTCCTCCAGCGCACCGGGGACGACGCGGGCGGCACGTACCGCACCACCGCCCGGTATCAGCTCCAGGTACGCGACATGGCGGGCAACGCAGCCATGACCGAGTTGCTGGAGCTCGGAGTCGTCCCGGTCACGGACGGTTCGGCGACCCTCCTGCCCCCGCCCGACGCCGACAGTCTGGAGCTGGCCGCCGACGCGGGTCTGCCCTTCCACTCGTGATCCCGCCCCACCCACGCGTCACCCGCCGCGCCCGACGCCTGTCGGGCCCATCCGCCTCCGTTGCCCCTCCCGCTGCCTGAACGACGAGAGTCCGCCGCCATGTACGAGTTGTCCCGGGTCCGCCTCTACTCCATCGGGCCTGCCGGTGCGCGCTACGCCGACACCGTGCTTGACCTGCGCGGCGTCGGTCAGCCCGTGCCCAGCCCTGCGCCGGCCCAGGCGGAGTTCTTCGAGGACGAGCCGGTGGGCCCGCCACGCCGCCCGGCACCCGCAGGCGTGCTCTTCCTGGAGAACGGCGGCGGAAAGTCCGTCCTGCTCAAGCTGATCTTCTCGGTCATGCTGCCGGGGCACCGCAACACCCTGGGCGGCGCCAGCTCGGGTGTGCTGCGCAAGTTCCTGCTCGCCGACGACTGCGGGCATGTCGCCCTGGAGTGGCAGCACACGCTCACCGGCGAATGCGTGGTCGTCGGCAAGGTCAGCGAGTGGCGCGGACGTCAGGTGTCCAACGACCCGCGCAAGTTCGCCGAGGCCTGGTACTCCTTCCGCCCCGGGCCCGGACTCAGTCTCGACAGCCTGCCCGTCGCCGAGGCCACCTCCGTGGGCCGCCCCGCCGAAGGCGTCTCGGGCGCCCGGGGCAGGCGCCGCACCATGAAGGGCTTCCGCGACGCCCTCACGGACGCGGGCAAGTTCTACCAGCACCTCGATGTGCACTGGGAAGAGATCCACGACCGCTGGAACGAACACCTCGGTGATCTCGGACTCGACCCCGAACTCTTCCGCTACCAGCGCGAGATGAACGCGGACGAGGGCGAGGCAGCCGGACTGTTCGCCGTCAAGAAGGACTCCGACTTCACCGACCTGCTGCTGCGGGCCGTGACCGACACCCGCGACACCGACGGCCTAGCCGACCTCGTCAGCGGCTTCGGCAACAAGCTGGGCCGCCGCGCCGAGCTCACCGCCGAGCGTGACTTCACCGCCGGATCCGTCGATCTGCTGGGCCGGATCGTCGAGGCCACCGAGATCAGGGCCCGCAGCCGCGACATCCACGCCGGCGCCGAGCGCCGCACCCGCACCCTCGCCCGCAGGCTGTCCGCCCGCGCCGCCGAGGAACGGGGCCGCTCCGCGGAGCTCGCCCAGCAGGTCACGGCCGCGGCCCACACCGTCACCGCGGCGGAGGCCGCCCGCAGCCACCGGGACCTGATCGCGGCGGAGCTGGCCTACCGGCACGCCTCACTGGCTCTGGCCGCAGCGGAGAAGGGCGCGGCGGCCCAGCGCCGCGAGCTGGGCGACGCACGTACGCTGCACGCCGCCTGGCAGGCCGCCGAGGCAGTCCTGCGCCACCGCGCCGCCGCCGACCGCTCCGCCCGTGTCGCCGTGGCCATCCGGGAGGCGGAGCGCGACGCCGCCCCGGCTCTCGCCGCACGCGCCACGGCCGCCGCGGACTTGGTGCGCGCCCTGCACACGGCGGCCGAGGCGGGCGAGAGTGTGGCCAACGAGGAGGAGGAGCGCTCAGCCACCCTCCAGGCCACCGGCGAGACAGCTCACCGTGATGCCACCACGGCGGCAACCGAGGCCCAGCGTGCCCGCAGCGAGGCCGGACATCTGCGCCAGCGCCTTGCCGAGGTCGAACAGGAGACCGCCGAAGCCGTACAGGCGGGCTGGCTCGACAACAGCGCGCCCGACGCCGACCCGGCCCGCGCGGCGCTGGCCGCCAGCGATGCCGAACAGTCCGCCGTCGCCGCCTGGGACACCGCCAGGGAGGCGGCCCGGGCCACGGCCGACCACGCCAGGGAGGCGGCGGCGGCCGAGAGCCGTGCCGAGCTCGCCGCGGCCCGGGCGGCAGACGGCGCACGGGCCGCCGAACAGTCGTACGAGGCCGAGCGCAGGGCCGCCGAGTCGATCGCGGCCGACCACCGCCTCGCCGACCTGCTTGGACTGCCGACGACGCCCGGCACCGGCGTGCCCCGCCCCCGCAGGGCCGCCGCCGAACCCGACAGGGCGGGCGAGGGCGCCCGCGTGGCCTCCCGGGACGCGCAGTCCCTCACCGCCGAAGAGCTCGACAGCAGTGCCGACGAGCTGCGCGAGCTTCTCGACCACGGCATCTCCTCCGCCGAGCGCAGGCTCTTCGACCTGCGCACCGCCGCCGCCGACGATTCGCGCATCCTCGGCGCGCTCGGCGACGGAGGACTGCTGCCGCCCGGCCCCGACGTCCTCGCCACGGTCGAATACCTCGGTGAGCACGGCATCCCGGCCCTGCCGGGCTGGCGCTACCTCGCCCAGGCCGTCGACCCCGCCGACCACGCAGCCGTGCTCGCTGCACGCCCCGAGCTCGTCGACGGCGTCGTCATCACCGATCCGGACGCCCACGCCCGCGCCCGGGAGGTGCTCGGCACCGCCGCCCTGCTGCCCCGCTCGGCCGTAGCGGTCGGCACCACCGCGGCACTTCTCGCGCCCGTCCCGGTGCCCGACGCGGGCACCGGTGGCGCGGACGAGGTCTTCCTCGTCCCGCCGAACCCGGCCATGCACGACGAGCACGCGGCGGACGAGGAGCGGCAGGCACTCAGGAACCGGGCCGCAGCCCGCGACGAGGACATCAGGACCCTGGCGGCACGGCTCACCGCCGACCGCACCCTCGCCGCCCGTATCGGCTCGTGGCGCTCCGACTGCCCGCCCGGCATGCTCGGCGAGCTCGGCGAAGCGGCCCGCACCGCGCGCACCGCGGCCGAAACGGCCGAGGCCGCACTCGCCGAGGCCCGCACCGTCCGCGCCGAGGCCGACGAAGCGGCCGCCGACACCGCGCGTGTCCGCGACGAGCGGCAGGAGGCAGCACAGCGCGCCCGCCGTGCTGCCGACGCCCTCGCCGGACTGGCCCACCGCCTGCGCGAACGGACAGCCTGGCAGGCACGGCTCCGTGAACTGACCGACGAGGCAGCCGAATCCGAAGCGCGGGCCACGGTCTGTCTGGAGCGGGCGCGCGCCGCGGACGAGGACCGCAGAGCCGCTCAGCGCGCCGCGGACGACGCGCGACGCACCGCCCGGGCCCTGCGTGCCGAACGCGCCGAGATCGCGGGCGCCCCCGAAACGCTCCCCGACCAGGCCGCCGGCACCGTCCGTACCTCCCTCCCCGCCCTGCGAGAGGCGTACCGGGCCGCATCCCAGCTGTACGAGAAGGTGGGTGTCGGCGCCGACCTGCGCGCCGAGCAGGCCCGCGCCGAGAGCGACGAGAGTGCCGCCGTGGCCGAGCTCGACCGCCTCTCCAACAAGGTCCGTACCCGTGCCGCCCAGCTCCTCGAAGGCACCGACGGAGCCGACGGGCCCTCGCGGCAGGCCGCGGCAGCCCGCGCCGAGTCCCTCGTTCAGCTCCTGGAGACCAGGGCGTCCACGGCCAGCGAGCAGCTCGGCAGGCTACGGGGCGAGGCGGAACGGCTTGCCCCGGCCGACGACGAAGCCCGCCACACCGAGCTCTCCGCCGCCCTCTCCCCGGCCGACGCCGAACAGGCCCAGACCCTGTTCCGCACGGCAACGGCCGAACTGGCCTCCGCCACTGCGGCCCTGGACACCGCCCGCGCCGCCCACGCCGAACTGCTGCGCACCCACCGCAGCGCGGAGGACTCGGCGAGCGGCTTCGACGAGACGGCGGCGCTCCTGCGCGACCTGCTCAGGGACCACGGCACGGACGACGAGACGGACGCACCCGACCCGTACCCCGGCACCCTCGAGGAGGCCAGGCAGTCCGCGGCCGAGGCCCGGCGCTCACTGCGCGGCTGCGTCACCGACCTGTCGGCGGCCGAGAGCTCCGTACGGGAAGCGAGCGACGTGCTCGTTCGGCATGCCAACTCCACCCGCTACGAACAGGTCCGCACACCCGCCCGGCAGCAGATCCGTGAACTCCCGGCCGCCGCCCTGCCCGACCACGCGGAGAAGTGGGCTGCCGCCTTCGCCCCCCGGCTGCGGGTGCTCACCGACGAGCTCGCCCAGCTGGAGCGCAATCGCGACTCCATCGTCGACCGGCTGCGTGGTCTCGTGGATTCCGCCCTCACGACCCTTCGCTCCGCCCAGCGGCTCTCCCAGCTTCCCGAGGGTCTCGGAGAGTGGTCGGGCCAGGAGTTCCTCCGGATCCGCTTCGAGGAACCCGACCAGGCCACTCTCAGCGAGCGGCTCGGAGAGGTCATCGACGAAGCCACGCACGCAGCGCTCAAGAAGAACTCCGACCTACGCCGGGACGGCATGTCCCTGCTGCTGCGGGGTGTCCAGGCGGCGCTCCAGCCCAAGGGCATCGCCGTGGAGATCCTCAAGCCGGACGCGGTGCTGCGCGCCGAGCGGGTCCCGGTCGGGCAGATGGGCGATGTCTTCTCAGGTGGTCAGCTGCTGACCGCAGCGATCGCCCTGTACTGCACGATGGCAGCCCTGCGCAGCAACGACCGGGGCCGCGACCGCCACCGCCACGCGGGGACACTCTTCCTCGACAATCCCATCGGCCGGGCCAACGCCACCTATCTGCTCGAACTCCAGCGTGCCGTCTCCGACGCACTGGGGGTTCAGCTCCTCTACACGACCGGGTTGTTCGACACCACGGCGCTCGCAGAATTCCCGCTGGTCATCCGGCTCCGCAACGACGCGGACCTGCGCGCGGGACTGAAGTACATCAGCGTGGAGGAGCACCTGAGGCCAGGTCTGCCGCAGCAGGACCCGGAGGGGGAATCCGTCCACGGCGAGATCACGGCGACCCGCATGTTCAAACGTACCGAGCCGACTCCGAACGCCCCGGCCGGGGCAACGGTTCCGGAGATGCGGACGGAGTCGACCGTTCGCTAGCTCCGCGTCCGCCCGGCCGGGCGTCACCGGGTCGCTCGGCCACCGCGCCGGAGCGCAGGCCGTCAGGCCCGGGAGAGCCCGCCTGCGCCCCGGCGTCGTATCCGGGTGGCCCTGCGGGTCTGCGCCCTGGCCGTCCGCCGGGCCCGGCGCCGCTCACGCCGCATACGACGCGCCGTGCTGCTCGGCACCGACACCACGCCGTTGCGCTGATTCCACACCTGCCGGGTCACCCAGACATCCAGCACCGACCACGTCGCGACGACCGTGCTGCCCACGCCACTGAGCACCATCGGGAAGGCGAGCCACGATCCGGTAAGGGTGCACAGGAAAGCCACCATGGCCTGGATGATCGTCAGCGACATTATGAGGACGGCACGCACAGCAGCCGTCCGCACCGGATCAGGCATCCGCCGCCGCAGCGCGGGTTCCTCCACCCACAGCTGCTGCCGCGGAACCCTCGCCGGGCCGATCTCCGCTGCAGCCTCAGCCGACGCCGCGATCCGACGCTCTTCCGTGTCCAAGGACCTTCATCTCCCCACCGCTGTCCGACTTCAGGGTGGCTGCCCGGCTTGCACCCGCGCTACGCGGGCGGACCCTGTCGCTCTGCCGCGCCTGCCCCGTAATGTTCTCTGCCCCGTACAACTGGACGAACGCCTGGCCGGGAAGATTCCCGCCGAACGTCCTCAATCAGCCCCGTAAGCTGACGGAACGAAGAGTTCCAGCCAACTGCCCGAAGTGACTGTGCGACCCGCCGGTAGACTTTCTCTGTCGCTTTCGCGAATTTCATCTCAGGGAATACCCGGACAACTCGTGATCAACGAGGGGGAGGACGGCCGAAAATCGTCCGGACACGCCTTCGAGTTGTCTGCGTGTCAGTAGTAGGCTCGCGCCGTTTGTTGACGGAACACCGACGTACCCCCGGCGGGCCACCGCCGGAACACCGGAACAACACCGACACAACCACCCCCGCAGAGCGGGGTCGAGCTGGGGGAGGCCATGCGCTTTCGCGGAAAGTCCATCCGCAGGAAGATCGTGGCGTTGCTCATGGTGCCGCTCGTCTCTCTCACGGGTCTCTGGGTCTTCGCCACCTACGTCACCGGCCGCGAAGCCGGTGAACTGATGGGTGCGAGCGCCATCGTGGAGAAGGTCGGCCACCCCCTGGAGGACACCGTCCGCGCCGTCCAGGGCGAACGCCGTCAGACGCTGGTCTTCCTCGCCGATCCCCGGGCCTCCGACGCCCTGCCGATCCTGCGCCGTCAACGTGCCGTGACCGACCGGGTCGTGGCCGACGTGAGGAGGAGCGCTCAACAGGAAGGCGTCCGCGACGCGCTGAGTCCGGACGCGGAGTCGCAGCTCGACTCGATCCTCAGCGAGGTCGACGGCCTGGACGCGCTGCGTACGTCCGTCGAGAAGCGCACGATCGACCGGACCCGGGCGCTCGACTTCTACAACGGTCTCGTCGACCCCTGCTACCGCTTCCTCAACGGTCTCCACACCATGGAGAACGTGTCCATGGACAAGCAGGTCCGGGCCCTGGTCGGTATCTCCCGGGCGCGCGAGATGCTTTCCCGCGAGGACGCGCTGGTCGCTTCGGGCCTCATCGCGGGCCGACTGGGCGCCCCCGAGCTGCGCGTCATCTCCGACCTCGCCGCCAGCCGCAAGCTGCTGTACGAGGTCAACCTCGAGCTGCTGCCCGGGTCCGAGAGCCGGCGCATGGAGCAGTACTGGGGAAGCCCTGACACCGAACCGCTGCGCACGGCCGAGCAACGGCTCATCGCCGCCGGACCGTTCAAGAAGCCGGGCGCCATCGATACGGCGCGCTGGCAGGAGGTGGCCCCGCCGGTCCTCGAGCACCTGGCCAACGACAGCACCGAGATGGCCAACCGCTTCCAGGACCGCGCCGAACCGGCCGCCTACCGGGTCCTGATCCAGGCAGGCGTCGCCGGTGTCCTCGGATTCGTCGCCCTGCTCGTGTCCGTCTTCGTCTCGGTACGCGTCGGACGCGAGCTCGTCCGCGACCTCTCCAGGCTGCGCAAGGACGCCCACGAGGTGTCCGGCGTACGGCTGCCCAGCGTGATGCGGCGACTGGCCGCCGGCGAGCAGGTCGACGTCGAGACGGAGGCTCCGCACCTCCAGTACGAGCGGGACGAGATCGGCCAGGTCGGCCAGGCACTCAACACGCTCCAGCGGGCCGCCGTCGAGGCCGCGGTCAAACAGGCGGACATGCGACGCGGCGTCTCCGAGGTCTTCGTCAATCTCGCACGGCGCAACCAGGTGCTCCTGCACCGCCAGCTGACCCTCCTGGACACCATGGAGCGCCGCACCGAGAACAGCGACGAACTCTCCGATCTCTTCCGCCTCGACCACCTGACCACCCGCATGCGGCGCCACGCGGAAGGGCTCGTGATCCTCTCCGGAGCGGCTCCGTCCCGGCAGTGGCGCAAGCCGATCCAGCTGATGGACGTGGTGCGGGCAGCGGTCGCGGAGGTGGAGGACTACGAACGGATCGAGGTCCGGCGCCTTGCCCGTATCGGCGTGGGCGGCCCCGCCGTGGCCGACCTCACCCACCTGATCGCCGAACTCCTGGAGAACGCCACCGTGTTCTCGCCCCCGCACACCGCGGTCCAGGTGCACGGCGAACGCGTGGCCAACGGCTTCACTCTCGAGATCCACGACCGCGGCCTCGGCATGGCGCCCGAGGTCCTCCTGGACGCCAACCTGCGGCTCGCCGAGACCCCCGACTTCGAGCTCTCCGACACCGACCGGCTCGGCCTCTTCGTGGTCAGCCGGCTCGCCCAGCGGCAGAACGTCCGGGTATCGCTGCAGACATCGCCGTACGGGGGGACGACCGCGATCGTCTTCATCCCGGCCCAACTGCTCACCGACGCACCCGACACCCATGGCACGGGCTTCCGCCTCGACCGCCGGGCCGAGAAGGCGATCGGCAGCGGCCGGCCGGGCAGTACCGTGCCCGGCAGCGACAAGGCCCGCCGGGACGGACTGGCGGACGTGACCACCACGGCCAGGCCCTCCGGACTCTCCCCGGTACCCACCGGTCTCAGCGACCCGTCCGTGCTCGACGGCCCCGTCGAGCTCGAAAGCCCGGTAGGGGCAATGGGATTCACCGACGACCAGGCACTCGACCCGGCGCTCGGGCCCGTCCTTGACGGCGTCTCCGACCTCGAGGACACGGAGAGCGAGCGTGGCGGCATCTTCCGCGCCCGCGATCTGCGCAGGGACACCGACCGCGAACAGCATCAGCAGGCGTTCGACCCGTCCGACGGGCGCGCGGGGGATGTCCGCCCGATGCGCCCCGCAGGTCCCGTGCCGCTGCCGCGCCGCAAGCCGCCGACCCTGGTCACCGACCACGGCCGCCGGGTCGGCGAGACGGACCGGACCCGCTCCACGACCCCGGATACCTTCCCCGCCGCGCCGGACTCCGCGGCCTTCCCGGCCGCTCCCGACGCGGGCACCCTCTCCGCTTCCCCCGAGGCCGGGAAGCGGGTGCCCTTCCCGGCACAGCGCAGCTCCACCGCCCGGCCGTCCGCACCGGGCCCCGTGGGCGGCCTGCCGCGCAGGGTCCGGCAGGCCAGCCTCGCCCCTCAGCTCCGGGAGGACTCCGCGGGCCGGACTCCCGGCCACGTCCCCGCAGACACCGACGACGACCTCGAACGTGACGCGGATGAAGTACGCAATCGCATGGCTTCGCTTCAACGCGGCTGGCAGCGCGGCCGTCGGCAGAACGCCGAGGACGTGACCGGCCCCGGCGAGGCAGCACCAGGAACCACTCCGGGAGGGGACGGTCGATGACCGCACCGAACGCAGCAGCACACAACGCCTCACGCCAGGGCTCCGGCGAACTCAACTGGCTCCTCGACGAATTGGTCGAGCGCGTCGCGAGCATCAGTAAGGCGCTGGTGCTCTCCAGCGACGGCCTGGCCACCGGCACGTCCAAGGATCTGACCCGCGAGGACAGCGAACACCTGGCAGCCGTGGCCTCCGGATTCCACAGCCTCGCCAAGGGTGTGGGACGCCATTTCGACGCGGGCCGGGTCCGGCAGACCGTCGTCGAACTCGATGAGGCCTTCCTCTTCGTCACGGCGGCCGGCGACGGAAGCTGTCTCGCCGTCCTTGCCGACTCGGACTCGGACGTCGGGCAGGTGGCGTACGAGATGACCCTCATGGTCAAGCGCGTGGGGGTCCACCTGGCCAACGCCCCCCGGACGACCGGTCTCTCCGCCGGAGGGTGAGCGGACGGCATGAGCGCTGACTCCGTCCGGGGCGCCGCCTCCGGATCATCACCCGCTCCCACCGATGCGGGTTCCTCGCGCTGGTACGACGCCGAAGCAGGTCCCGTCGTCCGTCCGTACGCGATGACCCGGGGGCGTACCAGCAGCGCGTCCCGTCACCGTCTCGACCTGATCGCGATCGTTGTCCCCGAACCCGCGGCCGACGATCCGGGCCGCGACCAGACGCTCTCCCCGGAACACGTGGAGATCGTTGATCTGTGCAGCGACATGCCCCAGTCGATCGCCGAGCTCGCCTCGGGACTGGACCTCCCCGTCGGGGTGGTCCGGGTCCTGGTCGGTGACCTCGTCGAAGACGAACTGGTGCATGTCACCCGTCCCGTTCCGCCGGCCGAGCTGCCGGACGTGAACATTCTTCGCGAGGTGATCAATGGCCTTCGGGCGCTCTAGCCGCAGAAAGCGGCCCGTTGAGCCCGTTACCCTGAAAATCCTGGTGGCGGGCGGCTTCGGCGTGGGCAAGACGACCCTGGTCGGGGCGGTCAGCGAGATCAGACCGCTGCGTACGGAGGAGAGGCTGAGCGAGGCGGGCCGTCCCGTCGACGACCTTGCCGGTGTCGAGGGCAAGAGCACCACCACGGTGGCCATGGACTTCGGGCGGATCACACTGCGCGAGGACCTGGTCCTCTATCTGTTCGGGACGCCCGGACAGGACCGGTTCTGGTTCCTGTGGGACGAACTGGCCCAGGGAGCGCTGGGGGCGGTGGTCCTCGCGGACACCCGACGGCTGGAGGACTGTTTCGCGGCGGTCGACTACTTCGAGCGCCGCGGGATCCCGTTCACCGTCGCAGTCAACCTCTTCGAGGGAGCCGAGCAGTTCCCCACCGAAGCGGTGCGGGCGGCACTCGACCTCGACCCGGAGGTGCCGGTTCTTCTGTGCGACGCGCGCGACCGGGCGTCCGTACGGGATGTGCTGGTGGGCGTCGTCGAGCACGCGATGGCGCGGGCCGACCGGCTCCGGGAACCTGCCACGACCTGACGGCCAGGTGACAGCAAGGAACGCGGCCCGTACCCCCGCCGACCGGGGTACGGGCCGCGCGTACGGTGCAGACCGCCAGCGGCCGTGGGAGGAGTCTTCCGCCGTCGTGACGGACCGTCAACCCCTGTGCGCACCCTGCGTTCAGGGGTTCTCGGCGAGCCACTTGGCGGCGGTCTCGGCCAGCTCTCCGTCCCGTCCGGCGAGCATCATGCGGATCATCTGCACATCGCCGCGCAGTGACCATGCGGGGTGCCCGAACGTGGCGGGATTGTTCTTCTCGATGAAGAAGTGCGCCGGCCAGGCGGTGCCGTACCCGATCAGGGGCAACGCCGCGGCGTAGCGCTTCCGGCCGCGCGCCAGCCCGTAGGCGGTGATCGCGAGACCGGTCAGGGTCCCCGTCAGATGGACCCACCTGGTCGCCGCCCTGGAGTGCATCGCGACGTAGTAAGGCCAGAAATCTTCGTACGAGTTGAACGTCTGCTGTGACATAAAGGCACCGTAATGGCTGACGCGGCAACCGGATACGGCAGTTCCGCGTCCGATAGGGAGAACGGGCGGCCGGAGCCCACGGGGGTGGTCCCGGTCGCCCGTTCTCGTCGCGGCACTGCTCTCAGTGCCCCGCGACGGACCGCCTGCTCACCGGGAAGTCGAAGTACGTGGCCGGGAAGAGTTCCGGCTTGTAGGTGTAGTGCCACCACTCCTCGGCCAGGTTCACGAAACCGAGTCCGGTGAGCGTCGTCCTGAGGAACTGCCGGTTCGTGCGCTGCACCCCCTGCACCCGTGGGTCGTCCGTGTGCGACAACGTGTCGAAACAGTCATAACCCGTCCCCATATCCACCGAATTATCGGGGAAGCGCTCTGCCTCCGGTGCGTAGCACGGTGCCAGCTGCTCGCCCGGCACGTACGGCCTGGTCGGCAGGGCGGGCAGCTTGACCAGCGTCAGGTCGACCGTGCTGCCCCGGCTGTGACCGGACTTCTCCGCGATGTAACCGTCCTCGAACAGGCGCGTCTTGTCGACGAGCGGGTAGAACTCGCCCTTCATGGTCTGGTCGTCGAGATCCTTTGCCCAGCGCACGAAGTGGTTCACCGCCCGCTGCGGCCGGTAGCAGTCGTACACCTTGAGCGAGTAGCCCTGGCGCAGGAGGCTCCGCTGAGCCGTGCGCAGCGCGCGTGCCGCGGGCCGGGTCAGGATGCAGACCGGCTGCCGGTACCCGTCCACCTGCTCACCCAAGAAGGTGTGCGCGGTGCTGTAGCGCATCTCCGTGATGATCGTGGGATCGACCGAGCGCAGATCGACGAACTCCGGGGGAGCCTTGGGTTCGGGCTCGGACCGGGCCACCGGAGCGGCAGCGGTCACGGCGAGCAGGGCGGCGGCAACGGCGGCCGAAGCGCGGAGGGCGTGAGCAATTCCTGTCATGGGCACATCGTCTATCAGTTCGAGGGCCGAAGGAGAAGAGCGATCGGATACAGTCCGCCCGTGAAGGACTCCCACTGCAGCACCTGCGGAGGCCCGTACTCCGCAGACCTGTCGGCGCCCACCGCCTGGCCACGTACCTGCCCCACCTGCGGCGCCACCGCCTACCGCAACCCGCTGCCCGTCGCCGTCGCCCTCCTGCCGGTCACCGGCCCGCACGGCACCGGACTCGTCGTCATCACCCGCACCATCCCGCCGCAACTGGGCGGCGTCGCACTGCCCGGCGGGTACATCGACCACACCGAGGACTGGCGCCACGCGGTCGTACGGGAACTGCGCGAGGAAACCGGAATCAAGGCCGACGGGATGGACGTCCGGCTCGCCGACGCCCTGAGCTCCCCGGACGGCCATCTCCTTCTTTTCGGCCTGCTCCCGTCCCGTCCCGCCGCGGACCTGCCTCTCTCAGCACCGACGGACGAGACCTCGGGATTCACGGTGCTGCGCGCCCCTGAAGAGCTCGCCTTCCCGCTGCACACCCAGGCCGTACGCTCCTGGTTCGCCGGCAACTACAGCGCCTGAGCCGGGCCCCCGGAGGCCCGCAGCCCCCGCACCCGCACCGGATACGTCACCAGGTCCTCCTCACCGTCCCGCTCGACCACGACGCGCCCGCCCGCCAGCCGTGACGTGAACCGCTCCACCTCGGCCCGCGTCCACCCGTCGCCCACATCGCGGGCCACCAGCCCGCCACCCGTGCGCCCCGCCGCCGGAGCCCACACCTCCAGCTCCGGATTCCCGTCCGCACCCCGTACCGGCAGCACCGCCCCGGCCCGCGCCAGCACCGGAATCCGTGACAGCGGCGCATCCAGCAGAATCTGCCCCGGCCCCTCGTACGCCTCCTCGGTCGCCGTGTCGTACCAACGGCCCCGCGGCAGCCGAACCGCACGACGGTCCGACCCGCACTCCAGCACCGGCGCAACGAGCAGCGCATCGCCCAGCAGGAACGCGTCCTCGCACTCCCGCAGCGCCCGGTCCCCGGAGGCCCCCCACCACAACGGCCGCACATACGGCGCACCGGTCAGCCGGGCCAGCTCCGCCAAGGTCACGAAGTACGGAAGCAGCCGCTCCCGCTCCTCCAGCACGGTCCGCGCGTGGCTGAGCACCTCGGGCCCGAACTCCCACGGCTCCCGCCGTCCCGCATCGATGGCCGCATGGGTACGGAACAGCGGCAGGTACGCGCCCAGCTGGAACCAGCGCAGATACAGCTCGGGCGACGGCGACCCGTCGAATCCGCCCACGTCCGGACCCGAATAGGGCACCCCGCAGAGCCCGAGACCCAGCACCAGGGCCAGCGAGGCCCGCAGCCCCGGCCACCCCGTGGACACGTCACCGGACCAGGTGCCCCCGTACCGCTGCATGCCCGCCCACCCGGAACGGGAGAACAGGAACGGCCGCTCATCGGGCCGCAGCCGGCGCAGCCCCTCGTACCCGGCCTGCGCCATCGCGAGACCGTACACATTGTGGGCCTCACGATGGTCCCCGCCGCGGCCCTCCAACGCGTGCCGGGCCGAACGCGGCAGCGACGGGTCCCCGAAGGCCGTGAACGCCACCGGCTCGTTCATGTCGTGCCACACCCCGGAGAACCCCTGGGCCAGCCGCTCCTCGTACAGCGTCCCCCACCACTGCCTCACCTGCGGATCGGTGAAGTCCGGATAGACGCACTCACCCGGCCACACCTCACCGAGCACGGGGCTCCCCTGCGGATCCCGGACGAACGCACCCGCCGTGCCGACCTCCCGGCCACTGTCGAACACCCCGTTACCGGGCGATGCCTTCACCGCCGGGTCGACGATCGTCACCAGGCGCACCCCGTCCGCGCGCAGCTCCTTCGCCAGTCCGGGCAGATCGGGGAACCGCTCGCGGTCGACCGTGAATACCTGATGCGCGTCGAAGTGGTCGATGTCCAGATGCACGGCCGACAGCGGGAGCCCCCGCTCCCGGTACCCCGCCACGATCCTCCGCACTTCGTGCTCGCTGCCGAACCCCCACCTGGCATGCTGCGGACCCAACGCCCACGAGGGCGGCAGCGCCGGCGCACCGGTCAGAGCCGTCCAGCCCTGCAGCACCCTGGACGGCGTACCCGCGACCACCCAGCAGCGCAGCGGACCGCCCTCCATCCGCACCTCACAGGTACCCGGCCGGTCGTGCCCGGACCCCGCACCCTCCGCACCCTCCCGGAGCGTCACCCGGCCCGACCAGGTGTTGTCATGGAACGCCAGATGCGTCCCCGCGTCCGACACCACCAACTGCACCGGCATCGTCAGATACAACGGATCGTCCCCGGGACCGAAGCGACCGCCCGGATCGGTGTTCCACAGCCGGTACGTCCCCCCGCGCAGCCGTGGACCGCCGGCCCGCCCGCCAAGGCCGAAGAAGCGTGCATCGGCCGGCACCTCGGAGCGCTGCACCCAGCGCGCCGCGCCCCCGCCCACCGGTTCCCACCACCGCGGCGGCAACTCCCGGCGCAGCACCACACCGCCCGGCGTACGAAGTTCCACCGCCCCGTGCCGCGACACCGCCACTGTCAGCCGCTCCGACACCACCTGCCAGCCGCCGTTCTTGTCCGGCTCCAGCCCCGCCCGCGGATCCGCGTCCGGCGCGGCTCCAGGCAGCGCGTAGGAGGGCAGCGACTCCGCACCGTCCCAGGACCAGAACACCGCCCCACCGACGGCCACACGGATGCGCAACTCCGAACGGGCGAATCTCACGACGCCCCCGCCCGGTCCGGGCTCCGCCCCCACCAGAAGACCGGGTACCCGAGCCCGCTCGGCCCCCCGCGGCGGCAACGCGCGCGCATCCGTCCGCCGTCGCCGCCAGGCGGAGCGCACCGCCCGCATTCCCTGCACAGAACCGACCAGCCTCACCGAGCGCACCAGGTCACGACCATCCATGCAGGCCACCCTGCCATCCGCCCGGCGAGGAACGGGCCGCGTTCAACTTCCGTTCACCTGTAGCCGGACCACACAGCCGGACACGCAACCATGGCCGGGGGACCCTGGTGCGAAGGACGATCACATGGCATCGTCCGTGAATGCCGCTCACGCGCACACCCCAGCCCGTGCGCGCGACGCACGCACACCCCGCGTACCCGAGAAAGGCCAGGGAGCCACCCCATGACCTCAGCAGCCGGCGAAGCCCCCCTCTGGCAGCCCGCCCCCGAACGTGTCGAGGCCGCGGCCGTCACCCGCTTCCAGCGCTGGGCGGCCGAGCGGTACGGAGCGCCGGCCGACGGTGGCTACGCGGCGCTGCACCGCTGGTCGGTCGACGAGCTCGACACCTTCTGGCAGGCCGTCGCCGAATGGTTCGACGTTCGCTTCTCCACCCCGTACGAGACGGTCATCGGCGACCGCACCATGCCCGGCGCCCAGTGGTTCCCCGGATCGGCCCTCAACTACGCCGAGCACGCACTGCGAACCGCCGAGGACCCCCTGCGTGCCGACGCCCCCGCACTGCTCCACGTCGACGAGACCCATACCCAGATCCCCATCAGCTGGTCGTCGCTCCGGCGCCAGGTCGGCTCTCTCGCGGCCGAACTCCGCGCCCTCGGCGTCACGCCGGGCGACCGCGTCAGCGGGTACCTCCCCAACATCCCGCAGGCGGTCGTCGCCTTCCTCGCCACCGCCGCGGTCGGCGGAGTCTGGACCTCCTGCGCCCCCGACTTCGGTGCCCGCAGTGTCCTCGACCGCTTTCAGCAGGTCGAACCCGTCGTCCTGTTCACCGTCGACGGCTACCGCTACGGCGGCAAGGAGCACGACCGGAGCGAGACCGTGGCGGAGCTCCGACGCGACCTCCCCACCCTGCGTGCTGTCGTCCACATCCCTCTCCTCGGCACGGACGCGCCCGACGGCGCCCTCGAATGGTCCGCACTCACCGCCGCCGACACCGAACCGGTCTTCGAACAGGTCCCCTTCGAGCACCCGCTCTGGGTGCTCTACTCCTCCGGCACCACCGGACTTCCCAAGGCGATCGTCCAGTCCCAGGGCGGCATCCTCGTCGAACACCTCAAGCAGATCGGGCTGCACTGCGACCTCGGCCCGGACGACCGCTTCTTCTGGTACACCTCCACCGGCTGGATGATGTGGAACTTCCTCGTCTCCGGCCTGCTCACCGGCACCACGGTCGTGCTGTACGACGGAAGCCCCGGATACCCGGACGTCAGCGCCCAGTGGCGGGTCGCCGAACAGACCGGCGCCACCCTCTTCGGTACCTCCGCGGCCTACGTCATGGCCTGCCGGAAGGCCGGTATCCATCCGGGCCGCGACCACGACCTCAGCCGGGTCCAATGCGTCGCAACCACCGGTTCCCCGCTTCCGCCCGATGGTTTCCGCTGGCTCCACGACGAGGTGGCCGAGGACCTGTGGATCGCCTCCGTCAGCGGTGGCACGGACGTCTGCAGCTGCTTCGCGGGCGCGGTCCCCACCCTGCCGGTCCACATCGGTGAACTGCAGGCCCCCTGCCTCGGCACGGACCTCCAGGCCTGGGACCCCGCGGGCAAACCACTGACCGGCGAGGTCGGCGAGCTCGTCGTCACCAGCCCCATGCCCTCCATGCCGATCCACTTCTGGAACGACCCCGACGGCAGTCGTTACCACGACAGTTACTTCGACATGTACCCCGGCGTCTGGCGTCACGGGGACTGGATCACCCTCACCGACCACGGCTCGGTCATCATCCACGGACGCTCCGACTCCACCCTCAACAGGCAGGGGGTACGGATGGGGTCGGCGGACATCTACGAGGCGGTCGAGCGGCTCCCCGAGATCCGGGAGTCCCTTGTCATCGGCATCGAGGAGCCGGACGGGGGCTACTGGATGCCGCTCTTCGTCCATCTCGCCGAAGGTGCCGCGCTCGACGACGACCTCCGCAACAGCATCAAACAGACGATCCGCGAGAACCTCTCCCCACGTCACGTACCGGACGAGGTCATCGAAGTCCCCGGCATCCCGCACACCCTCACCGGCAAACGCATCGAGGTTCCGGTCAAGCGCCTCCTGCAGGGCACGGCCCTGTCCAAAGCGGTCAATCCGGGTTCCATCGACAACCTCGAACTCCTCCACTTCTACGAGAACCTCGCCCGCGAACGCCGCTGACCCGGTCACTGCGGGCCCGTTGTCAGTCCCCCTGGTTACGCTGAGTGAGCATTCATCGACAGTGCACAGGGGGACTCATGGCGCACATCAAGCAGACGAAACGCACTCACCACCGCTCCGGCACATCCATGCGACGCGCGCTGCGCCGCGAATCACCCAATACCGTCGGCCTCCTGGTCGACGCCGAGGACTTCGCGGCCATGCGTCACTACCGGAGCTTCACCTTCGACGACCACTCCGTCTACCTGGAGCAGGTCGAAGGCCTGCTCAAAACGCTTGCAGCGCAGGGAATGCACACCACGGTCGCCCTCTTCGACCCGGAGGACTACGCGGAGTTCTGTACCGATGAGGGCCTCGATCCGGACGACCGCACGAGCCGCAGCCGTTTCACTGCCGAAATCGCAGCAGCCGGCGCCACGGTGGCCTACACGGGCCAGCCCGTCGACGCACTGATCCCGCTCCTGGTCTCGCGCGCCGTACGCCGGGTGACCTGGGAGTACGCCACGATGCTCCTGGCAGACCTCGGAGACTGCGCGGACTGCGGGCAGGACATCGGCAGGGCTGCCTTCGACCGGGCCTCCCACCTCCTGATGCGCCTGCTGGAGACAGCAGGACCGGGCACCCACCACGCGGTCTGCAGCACACCCACGGAAAACGAACAGCTCCTCGCCGTGCTCCACACCACGAGGCACCCCGACGGTCCGGCGCACCTCGAATCATCCCAAGGGGCGGAGTTCGCCACCGTCCTCGCCGTGGGCATCGCACTCGAGACACAGGGAGGCGTCGTGCTGCGGACCAGCAACGCGGGCACTCCGGACCGGGTGCACGGCTGGCGCCTGATCGGTGGCGGACTCGTCCCGCTCACCGCGGGCGAGGTCTTCAGCGCCTACTGCACCGACGCGGACACGGGCGAACCGGTCTCACCGGAGTCGAACGTGGAGTACTGCGCAGGCTTCGACCTCGGCGCCGACGAACCGGAGGGGCATCACTGACGGAAAACCAGAAGGGGTTCCCGCCCCACAGGCGGGAACCCCTTCACCACCGATCGCGCGCGTCCGGCGGTGTCACTCGCCCGACAGCACCGCCTGCGCCGCGACCCGTGCCTCATCGGCGGAATCCGTCGCACGAGCGGCGGAAGCGGCACGCTCGCACTGCGCGAGCGTGTACTTCGCCAGAGTGGCGCGCACATAGGGAATGGACGCGGCGCCCATCGACAGCGAGGTGACACCCAGACCGGTCAGCACACAGGCGAGCAGCGGGTCGGCGGCAGCTTCTCCACAGACACCACAGCTCTTGCCCTCCGCCCGAGCAGCGTCGGCCGACAGGGCGACGAGATCCAGCAGAGCCGGCTGCCACGGGTCCTGCAGCCGGGAGACGGCGCCCACCTGCCGGTCGGCCGCGAAGGTGTACTGCGCCAGGTCGTTGGTGCCCAGCGACAGGAACTCCACCTCCTGCAGGATCGAGCGAGCCCGCAGCGCGGCGGAGGGAATCTCCACCATCGCGCCGAACTTCGCCTGCAGTCCTGCCTCACGACACGCGTCGGCGAACGCCTTCGCGTCGGCGCGGTCGGCCACCATCGGGGCCATGACCTCGAGGTAGACGGGCAGCCCCTCGACCGCTTTGGACAGGGCGGTCAGCTGTGTCCGCAGCACATCCGGGTGGTCCAGCAGACTGCGCAGCCCACGGACTCCGAGCGCCGGATTCGGCTCGTCCGCCGGGGTCAGGAAGTCCAGTGGCTTGTCCGCACCGGCGTCGAGCACCCGCACGACCACGCGCCCCTCGGGGAACGCCTCCAGCACGGCGCGATAAGCGGCGATCTGCTTGGCCTCGGTGGGCGCCTGCTTGCTGTCGTCCAGGAACAGGAACTCGGTACGGAACAGCCCGACCCCTTCGGCACCGGCCGCCACCGCCGCCGGTACATCAGCGGGACCGCCGACATTGGCGAGCAGCGGGACCTTGTGCCCGTCGGACGTGGCACCGGGACCGGTCGAAGCGGACAACGCAGCCTTGCGGGCCGCCGCGGCGCTCTCCATCTCCGCGCGCTTCTCGTCGCTCGGCTCGACGAAGATCTCACCGGTACTGCCGTCCACCGCGACGACGGTGCCCTCGGCGATCTCCCCGGCACCCGGAAGTGCAACGACGGCCGGCACTCCGAGTGCCCGCGCGAGAATGGCACTGTGGCTGGTCGGACCGCCCTCCTCGGTGACGAACCCGAGCACCAGGGTCGGGTCGAGCAGGGCCGTGTCGGCCGGAGCGAGGTCGCGCGCGATCAGTACGTACGGCTCGTCGCTGTCCGGGACACCCGGCATGGGAACACCGAGCAACCGCGCCACGATCCGGTTCCGCACGTCGTCGAGGTCCGCGACGCGGCCGGCCAGATACTCCCCGGCATTGGCCAGCAGAGCCCGGTACGCAGCGAATGCGTCGTAGATCCCACGCTCCGCGGTGCTGCCCACTGCGATGCGGCGATCCACATCGGCGATGAGCTCGGGGTCCTGCGCCATCATGGCCTGGGCCTCGAGCACGTGCTGAGCCTCGCCGCCGGCCAGATTGCCGCGCGCAATCAGGTCGGCCGCAACAGCTTCCACGGCCTGGCGGGCGCGCCCCTGCTCGCGCTCGGCCTCCTCCTCGGGAATCTGTTTGGCGGGCGGTTCGAGCACCGCCGTACCCATGTGCCGAACTTCGCCGATCGCCACACCGTGACTCACGCCGACGCCTCGCAGCGTTGTCTCCATTTCACCCGTCTCCGCTTGTGCGGCGGCTGTGCCGCCGCGGTGGATTCCCACTGGCTGTTACTGCACCAAAGGTGTCACTGCCAGCCGAACAGCGTGTCTCCGACCTTCACGTCGCCGTCCTCGAGCACCTCGGAAAGGGAATCGGCGGTGGCTTCGAGCGCGACGATCGGACAGATCGCCGACTTGCCGGCTACCTCGACAGCGGCAGGGTCCCACCGCACGATGCCCTGACCACGGGCCACGGTGTCCCCCTTGTTCACGAGGAGCTCGAAGCCCTCGCCATTGAGCTGTACGGTGTCGATCCCGAGGTGGGTCAGCACCCCGTGTCCTTCGTCATCCACGACGACGAAAGCGTGCGGGTGCAGGGAGACAACGATGCCGTCGATCGGAGAGACAGCCTCGGCGGGCTCGCGCACGGGGTCGATGGCGGTACCGGGACCAACCATGGCGCCGGAGAAGACCGGGTCGGGAACCGCGGTGAGCCCGATGGCGCGGCCGGCAATAGGGGACGTCACTGTGGTCATGGGGAGCCTCCCAGGGGTGGAGCTTCGTCTGTCGCCGCCAGGGCTGATGGAGGCGGCGTGCTGATCAGCAGCGTAAGTCATATGAAGTCACGGTTCCGCCCGAGAGCTACCGGTTGGGAGACCTGGGCTCGGGGCTGCCGATCATGGAATGGCCGGGCTCTGCAGCACATGACGGCTGGACTTCCGCAGTTTTAAGGACTCCTGTCCCGGCGTGCTGATGCGCCACGATGGCCGCCGGGAGGCGTCATGCTCTATGTGGCACCGGGGGCGTTCGTCGTCCTTGCCCTGGCAGTGGCGACAAGTGGTGTGGCTGAGCTTCTGACCGGATGGATCCATCCATGGGAGCGAGCCTCGGTCCTGCGTCCTGTGCCTCACGGGCTCGGCCAGGTGCTGACGGGAAGCGGCCTCTGCTGTTTCTTCGGTGTGTTCGCTTTCTCCCCGACAGGGGGCGCGTTCTTTTCGCTCATGGCAGTGGGCGCCGGGCTCTTCCTCACCGGAAGCGTCCTGATCGGGATGTCCCGGTTTCCGGACCGCTGAGGCTGCTCACGACCGCAGCCAGATGAAGGCGGCTGCGGCGCGACTCTGCCGAGGGAGATGTAGCCGCGCTGGTCGTAGCGGGAGCCGACCGCGTGCTCGTCATGATCGCCCGGGCAGGCCCCTGGGGTACACGGGAATCGATTTGCCTCGCCTCACGGCGGCCTGTACTGTCGTACTCCTGCCTGGCCCCACCACGACTTGAGTCGGGGGTCGGCAGCGACTCTCAATCAACCGAACTCCTACCTTGATTCGAATTCTGCATGCCTGCAGGAGCTGGTCAAGGAAATGGAAAAGGCCTGATAGAGTCGGACTCGCCGGAAAGGGAAACGCGAAAGCGAAGAACTGGAAAGCGCAGTAACAATTCTCCTGCTTCGCAGGGGGCCCGCTTCGACCGGGAATCGGACACGAAAGAGTCTGATAGAGTCGGAAACGCAAGAACGAAGGGAAGCGCCCGGAGGGCCCCGGTGAAACGGGACCGAAGGAAGCG